>CAXTJY010000284.1:0-5795 GCA_964244395.1 uncultured Rhodovarius sp. | reverse complement strand
CGGGCAGTTCAACATCGTCTCCACCACCCCCTGCACCATCGTGGCGCAGGAGTGGTCGCCGCACCTCGAGGGCTCGCGCGATCTGATCGCCGATTGGCGGTCCCCGCTGTCCTGCGGGAACTTCAACGTCAAGACCGGCAAGTGCGGCGGCGCCAGCAAGTAACCGCCCGATCACCTCTTCCCCCTCTCCCGCGTGCGGGAGAGGGTTGGGGTGAGGGCCCGGGAAAGCACACGAACCGATGCGCCTGATCCTCGTCTTCCTGCTTCTGTTCACGACTGCCGCCCGCGCCGAAGTGCCGGGCCTGGCCCAGCTCTCCGGCGGCTTCGACGACATGCGACGGGGCATCGAGGCGCTGGCCACGTCCGGCAATCCCCGGGCCGCCCCCATCCTGGATGCGCTGCAGGCTGGCCGGCTGTTCACCCGCGCGGCCGGCGGCCCCGTGCTGCGGACCGCCGACAACCAGGTGCAGGACGCCGAGACCGGCGCCCCCGTGCCCGACGCCGGCACGCTGCGCCCCATCCGCCTGAACAACGCCGTCCGCCGCGTGCTGGACGCGGCGCAGGGCGCGCTGCGCCTGTTCGCGCTCGAGCCTGGCGTGCGCGCCGCCGCCGCCGAGGCGGTGTTCAAGTCCCGCGACGCCGCCGCGATCGCCGCGTTGGACCGCGCCATAACCGCGGAGAAGGACACCGGCGTCGCCAACACGATGCGGCAGGCCCGCGCCGCCGCGCAGCTCGCCAACCCCGACGCACCCGAGGCCGACCGCCTGGCCGCCGTCGCGATCCTGCGCAGCCGTGGCGACCTGGATGCTCGCGCGATCCTCGCGTCGCTGCCGCCCAACCAGCCCACCGCCGTAGCCACCGCCGCGTCCGACGCCGTGGTCGGGATCGACCGGCTGCTGCAGCTATGGAACCTGCTGCAAGGGGCGTTCTACGGCATCAGCCTGGGGTCCGTGCTGCTGCTGGCCGCCACCGGCCTCGCCATCACCTTCGGCGTCATGGGCGTCATCAACATGGCTCACGGCGAGATGGTGATGATCGGCGCCTACGTGACGTTCATGGTCCAGGAGGTGATCCGCAGCCGCTTCCCGGGCCTGTTCGGCGCCAGCCTGTTCTTCGCCGTGCCGCTCGCCTTCCTGGTCTCGGGCGCGATCGGCGTGGTGATCGAGCGCGGGCTGATCCGCTTCCTGTATGGCCGGCCGCTGGAGACGCTGCTGGCGACGTTCGGCCTGTCCCTCGTGCTGCAACAGGCGGTGCGCTCCATCTTCGGGCCGACCAACCGGGAGGTCGGCACGCCGGAGTGGATGAGCGGCGCCGGCAAGCTTGGGCAGCTCACGCTGACCTACAACCGCGTCGCCATCATCGTGTTCGCGGTCATGGTGCTGGCCGCGTTGATGGCCGTGCTGCGCTACACGGCGCTCGGCCTCGAGATGCGCGCGGTGACGCAGAACCGGCGCATGGCGGCCGCTGTCGGTATCCGCACCGCGCGCATCGACGCGCTCACCTTCGGCCTCGGGTCGGGCGTCGCGGGGATGGCGGGGGTGGCGTTGAGCCAGATCGACAACGTCAGCCCGAACCTCGGCCAGAGCTACATCATCGACAGCTTCATGGTCGTGGTGTTCGGCGGCGTCGGCAATCTGTGGGGCACGGCGCTGAGTGCGCTGACCCTGGGCGTGGTGAACAAGTTCCTGGAGCCGGTGGCCGGCGCCGTGCTGGGCAAGATCGTCGTGCTCGTGCTGCTCATCCTGTTCATCCAGCGAAAGCCCCGCGGCATGTTCCCGCTCAAAGGCCGGGCGGTTGAGGCATGACGGCGCGCCTGCTCCCTCTCCCGCCTGCGGGAGAGGGTCGGGGTGTGGGCCCCAGCCACGAGGAGAACCCGCGCCCATGAAGCTCGCGACCCCCCTCACCCTGCTGTTCGTCCTGGGCGGCGCGCTCCTCCTCGCGTCGCTGAACCTGCTCACCCCGCCCACAAGCGCCGCGCACGTGCCGACCTACGTCGTCTCGCTGGTCGGCAAGTACCTCTGCTACGCCATCCTGGCGCTCGCCGTGGACCTGGTCTGGGGGTTCGCGGGCATCCTCAGCCTCGGCCACGCCGCGTTCTTCGCCCTCGGCGGCTACGCCATGGGCATGTACCTGCTGCGCCAGATCGGCACCCGCGGCCAGTACGGCAACGTGCTGCCGGACTTCATGGTGTTCCTCAACTACAAGTCCCTGCCCTGGTATTGGGAGGGCTTCAACTGGTTCCCCTTCGCGATGTTGATGGCCATCGTCGTGCCCGCGCTGCTGGCCGGCGTGTTCGGATGGCTCGCCTTCCGCAGCCGGGTCACCGGGGTGTACCTGTCGATCATCACGCAGGCGCTGACCTACGCGCTGCTGCTGGCGTTCTTCCGCAACGACATGGGGTTCGGCGGCAATAACGGCCTGACCGACTTCAAGGAGTTGATGGGCGCCCCCCTGTCCGCCGACAGCACCCGCTGCGGCCTGCTGGTCGCGACCGCGCTGCTGCTCAGCGCCCTGTATCTCATGGCCCGCTGGCTCACCCGGTCGCGCTTCGGCAAGGTGCTGATCGCCGTCCGCGACACCGAAAGCCGCACCCGCTTCCTCGGCTACCGGCCCGAGCACTACAAGCTGGTGGTCTGGACCCTGTCCGCCGTCATGGCCGCCCTCGGCGGCGCGCTGTACGTCCCGCAGGTCGGCATCATCAACCCAGGCGAGTTCGCGCCGCAGAACTCGATCGAGGCCGTGATCTGGGTCGCCGTCGGCGGACGCGGCACGCTGCACGGCGCGATCCTCGGCGCCGTCCTGGTGAACGCCGCCAAGACCGTGTTCACCGGCCAGTTGCCCGAGCTGTGGCTGTTCGCCCTTGGCGGCCTGTTCATAGCCGTCACCCTGTTCCTGCCGCGCGGCATCGTCGGCCTGGTTCGCCCGCCCCGGCCAACCGAACCGCCCGTGCCGAACGTCAGCGAAGAATCGCAGGTGAAGGCATGAGCACGACCACGGCCGCGCCCACCACCAGGATCGGCCCGACCGCCGACACGCTGCTCTACCTCGACGGGGTGAAGGTCAGCTTCGACGGCTTCCGCGCCCTCAATAACCTGGCCCTCGTCCTCCGCCCCGGCGAAATGCGCGCCGTCATCGGCCCCAACGGCGCCGGCAAGACCACCATGATGGACGTCATCACCGGCAAGACCCGGCCCGACGAAGGCCGCGTCGTGTTCGGCGCCGACACCGACCTCACCAAGCTCGACGAACCCCGCATCGCGTCTCTCGGCATCGGCCGCAAGTTCCAGAAACCCACGGTCTTCGAACCGCACACGGTCTGGGACAACCTGCTGCTGGCCCTGGCTGGCGACCGCCGCCCCTGGTTCACCCTGGGCGCCCGCCAGACCGCCTCCGAACGCGACCGCATCGACGCCATCCTGCAGACCACCCGCCTCACGGACCACCGCAACCGCCGCGCCGGGGACCTCAGCCACGGCCAGAAGCAATGGCTCGAAATCGGCATGCTCCTCGCCCAGGACCCGAAGCTGCTCCTGGTCGACGAACCCGTCGCCGGCATGACCGACGCGGAGACCGAGCAGACGGCGGAGCTGCTGGTGGACATCAACCGCACCCGCAGCGTGGTGGTGGTGGAGCACGACATGGCCTTCGTCCGCGCCCTGGGCGTGAAGGTCACCTGCCTGCACGAGGGCAGCGTGCTGAGCGAGGGCACGATCGAGCACGTGAGCGAGGACCCCAAGGTGATCGAGGTCTATCTTGGCCGGTAACGGCGTATTGGACGTCCAGGGCGTCGACCTGCACTACGGCGCGGCCATCGCGCTGCGCCAGGTGTCGGTGCAGGTGGAGGTGGGCCGGGTCACGTGCCTGCTGGGCCGCAACGGCGTCGGCAAGACCAGCCTGCTGCGCGCCATCACCGGTGCCCACCCCGTCACCCGCGGCGCCATCCACTGGGACGGGGCGGACATCACCCGGCTGCCCACCTACGCCCGCGCCTCCCGCGGCATCGCCTGGGTGCCGCAGGGGCGCGACATCTTCCCGCTGCTGACGGTGCGGGAGAACCTGGAAACCGGCTTCGCCGTCCTGCCCCGCCGCGAGCGCCGGGTGGACGAGGAGCTGTTCGAGCTGTTCCCCATCCTCAAGACCATGCTCCGCCGCCGCGGCGGCGACCTCTCGGGCGGCCAGCAGCAGCAGCTCGCCATCGCCCGCGCCCTGGTCATGAAGCCCCGGCTGCTGGTGCTGGATGAGCCGACCGAGGGCATCCAGCCCAGCATCATCAAGGACATCGGCCGCGTCATCGCCCTGCTCCGCAGCCGCGGCACGATGGCGATCCTGCTGGTGGAGCAATACTACGACTTCGCCCGCGAGCTGGCCGACACGCTGTGCATCATGGACCGCGGCGACATCGTGATGAACGGGCCGCCGGGGGAGCTGGACGAGGCGGAGGTGCGGCGGCGGTTGAGCGTGTGACCGGCCGGTTTCGGAAGGACCGCGACGACGTTCAACGGACTTCGCGATGCGCGGGGCGAATGGTCCAAAGGTCTCGTGATGCAGCTTGTATCAACATCGTCGAGACATTAATTCTTTACGCATTACGGACGGGATGCCGGCATGAACGTCGTGGTGAAAAAGTGGGGAAACAGTGCATCGCTGCGCATTCCTGCGGCGCTGATGCATGCCGCGAACTTGCGCTTGGATCAAACCGTGGACATGCGCGAGGAAAATGGTCGCCTGGTGATCGAGCCCATTCCTGAGGCGATCGATATCGACGCTCTAATCGATGCGATCACGGACGAGAATCGCCACTCGGAAACCGACTGGGGTCCACCGGTCGGAAAGGAGTTCTGGTAGCACGGTGGAATACGTCCCCGACGCAGGCGATGTCGTCTGGGTATACTTCGACCCTCAAGCCGGGCGCGAGCAGGGCGGACACCGGCCAGCGGTCGTGCTCAGCAAATATCGGTATAATACGCGGTCTGGCCTGATGATCTGCTGTCCGACGACGACGCGAATCAAGGGCTACCCGTTCGAGGTTGCTCTAATCGGCGATCCCCCGAGCGTGGCGCTTGCCGACCACGTAAAAAGCCATGACTGGCGTGCCCGGCGCGCCACACCGAAGGGCCGCGTCACCTCCGCTGAACTGGCGCAAATCCGTGCGACTGTCATGGGATTGCTTCGTTAGCCTCCCGTACGATGACGTCTTCAGGTTCGCTGTGCTCCCTTGCAGCTATCTCGCCATGCCCGATAATCAGCCTCATGCGAACCCAAGTCGGAATAATCGGCGCAGGCCCCGCCGGCCTCTTCCTCGCCCATATGCTCCACCGCGCCGGCATCGAAGCCGTCAACCTCGAATCCCGCAGCCGCACCGACGTCGAGGGCACCGTCCGCGCCGGGGTGCTGGAGCACTGGGTTGTGCAACTCATGACCGACATGGGCCTCGGCACCCGCATGAAACGCGACGGCCACTTCCATCCCGGCATCACCCTGCAATGGGACCGCGAACGCCACCACGTCGACATCGAGGACCTGACCGGCGGCAAGCAGGTCTGCGTCTATGCCCAGCACGAGGTGCTGACCGACCTCGTCGCCGCCCGGCTCGCCGACGGCGGCACCATCGTCTTCGATGCCGTCGCCACAGGCATCGACGGCATCGATGGCGACACCCCCTCCATCCGGTACCGCCGGGCGGGCGCCGAGGAAGAAACCCTGCACTGCGACTACGTCGTCGCCGCCGACGGCTTCCACGGCCTCGGCCGGCAGACCATCCCCCGCGCCCTCCGCACCGAATACCAGAAGGTTTA
>CAXTJY010000283.1:4526-5798 GCA_964244395.1 uncultured Rhodovarius sp. | reverse complement strand
GCCCTTCTCCGTCAGGATCGGCACGGTGGAGAGCGCCAGCGTGGGCTGGGCGATGTAGTCCTGCGGCCTTTCCTCGATGCGGCGAGCAAATTCCTGCCGCATCGCCTCGTCGGCATGTGGGCCGATCATCATGCCGTAGCCGCCTGAGCCCCGCGCCAGCTTCACCACCAGCTTGTCCAGATTGCCCAGCACCTCGCGCCGGTCCGACTCACGCTCGCATAGATAGGTCGGCACGTTGGCGAGCTTTGGTTCCTCGTCGAGGTAGAAGCGCACCATTTCCGGCACGTAGGGGTAGATCGCCTTGTCGTCGGCGATGCCGGCGCCGGGGGCGTTCGCCAGGGTGACGTTGCCGGCCTTGTAGGCGCGCATCACGCCGGGCACGCCCACCAGGCTGTCGGCGCGGAAGCATTCGGGGTCCAGGAAGTCGTCGTCGATGCGGCGGTAGATCACGTCCACCCGCTTCAGGCCGGCGGTGGTGCGCATCAGGACGATGTCGTCCTCCACCACCAGGTCGCGGCCCTCGACCACCTCGACGCCCATCTCATCGGCGAGGAAGCAGTGTTCGTAATAGGCCGAGTTGAAGCTGCCAGGGGTAAGGATGACGACGGTGGGGTCCGGCCCGGCGCGCTCCGGCGCCACGGATTTCAGGGTGGCCAACAGATGCTCGGGGTAGCGGTTCACCGGTGCCAGGCGATGGCGGGCGCAGAGGCGCGGGAACAGCCGCAGCATCGCCTCGCGGTTTTCCAGCATGTAGCTGACGCCGGACGGGGTGCGGCAATTGTCCTCCAGCACGAAGAAATCGTCGGGGCCGGTGCGCACCATGTCGATGCCGCTGATGTGGGTGTAGATGCCGCCGGGCGGCAGGAAGCCCACCATCTGCTTTTCGTAGGCTTCGTTCTCCAGGATCAGCGCCTTGGGAATGATGCCGGCTTCGAGGATGCGCTGCTCGTTGTAGATGTCGGCCAGGAAGGCGTTGAGGGCGCGGACGCGCTGTTCGAGGCCGGCCGACAGGGCGCGCCATTCGGAGGCCGCGATAATGCGCGGAATGATGTCGAAGGGGATCAACCGCTCCGGATCGCCGCCCTCGCCATACACCGCGAAGGTAATGCCGAGTCGGCGGAACAGCAGCTCGGCCTCGGTGGATTTCTGTTGCAGCTGTACCAGCGGGGTGCGTTCGACCCAGCCCGCGATTTCGGCATAGGTGGCTTGGGCGAGTTCGCCGTCGCGCATTTCGTCGAACGCCATGGTCAAAGATGCACCCCTGAAGCCTTT
>CAXTJY010000283.1:0-4516 GCA_964244395.1 uncultured Rhodovarius sp. | reverse complement strand
CATCGACAAGGCGCATGGCGGAGCCAGCCGCGCAAGCGGGGGGTGATGGGGCGGCAAGGCGGTGGGCCGGGGTCTGCCCAAAGCGGCGGCATTGGCCGTAGTCTCGCGACGAAACAGGGGGCTGGCGGATGACCGGGGCGGAGATGGTGATGGCGGCGTTGCGCCAGGCGGGTGCCAGCCGGATGTTCGGCGTGCCGGGCGGCGGGTCGAGCCTGGACCTGATGGCGGCGGCGCGGGCCGAGGGCATGGCGTTCCATTTGGCACGGACCGAGGCGGGGGCGGCGATCATGGCCGGGGCGACGGCGGAGCTGACCGGGGCGCCTTGTCCGGTGCTGGTGACGCGGGGGCCGGGGGTTTCGGCCGCCGCCAACGGCCTGGCGAATGCGAGCCTGGAGCGGGCGCCGGTGGTGCTGCTGGCCGATGGGTTTTCCGCGCGGGAGCGCGAGTTCGCCTGCCACCAGCAGTTCGACCACAAGGCGCTGATGCGCCCGGTGACCAAGGCCCAGCTGAACGCCACGGGGCCGGCCGTGCACGCGGCGCTGCATGCCGCGCTGACGCCGCCGCTGGGGCCGGTGATGCTGGAGATGACGGGCGAGGCGGCACGGGCGGAGACGACGGCGCCGCCAGCGTTCACCCGGGCCGCGCCCCGGATGCCCGAGGGAGTGGCGGCTGCCCAGGGGCTTTTAACCGCGGCGCGACGCCCGGTGATTGTGGCGGGGCTGGAGGCGGTACTAGCGGCTGGCGCGGTGCGCGCGCTGGCGGCGCGGCTCCGCTGCCCGGTGCTGGTCACCTACAAGGCCAAGGGCGTGGTGCCCGATGCGGACCCGCTGTTCGGCGGCGTTTACACGGGCGGTGAGGCCGAGGCGCCGTTGATGCGGCAGGCGGACCTGATCATCCTGGCCGGCGCCGACCCGGTCGAGTTCGTCGGCCAGCCCTGGCGCTACGCGGCGCCAGTGATGGACGTGGCCAGTGTGCCGCGCCATCCACACTACATGGTGCCGGCGGCCGCACTGCACGGCGATGTGGGACTGGGGCTGACGGCGTTGGGGGGCGAGACGAGCGACTGGACCTTGGCCGAGATTGCCACCGCGCGCGACGCCTGGCTGGTGGCGCTGAGCAACGGCCCCGCCGGCAATCGCGGCATGTCACCGCAGGCGGTGGTGGAATTGGCCCAAGCGGCGTGCCGCGAAGCGGGGCGCCATCCGCGCGTGGCGGTGGATGCCGGCGCGCATATGTTCCCCGCCACCACCTTCTGGCAGGCGGAAACGCCTGGCGACCTGCTGATCTCGAATGGGCTGGCCAGCATGGGCTTCGCGCTGCCGGCCGGCATCGCGGCGGCGCTGCACGACCCGGCCCGCGGGGCGGTCGCCTTCACCGGCGACGGCGGCCTGCTGATGTGCCTGGGTGAGCTGGCGACGGCGGCGGCGCTGGGGGTGAATTTGCTGGTTGTGGTGTTCAACGACGCCACGCTGTCGCTGATCGACATCAAGAAGGGCGAGCGGGCGCTGCCGGAAGGCGGCCTGGACTGGCCGATGGTGGATTTTGTCGGGGTGATGCGGGGGTGTGGCGGAAAGGCGTGGCGGGCGGATGATGAGGCGGAATTCGCAACCGTGGTTGCCGAGGCACTGGCGGCGGGCGGGCCGGGGTTGGTGGATGCACGGGTCGATCCGGGAAGCTATCCGGCGCAGATCAAGGCGTTGCGGGGGTAACCCTCAGCCTCGCTTGCGCAGGGAGGCTCGGCGGGCCTCGATGCGAGCCAGCAGCTCACGCTTTTCCGGTGTGCGGTTGTGGCCCGGGTTGCGCAGGGCCTCGTTCTGCTCAGGGGTGAGCAGGATGCCGAGGGCGCGCTTGCGGGCCCGGATTTGAGCCTGCCGATCAACCAATCGGACTGAGCCCATCGCGATCGGGCCTGTCATTCCATGGCAGAAGGAAGTCGCAGAATGGAAAGTCCCATCAGTCGCCAGATTGACGGCGCCGCCGCCCACCAGCACCGCGCGCTGGCCCGTCACAGCCTCATAAGCAGCGAAGGCTTGGGCGAGCGTTTGCCAAGCATCGACAAATCGGCGCGAAGCATCAATCCGGCCGTATATTGTTCTCCCGCACCACCCGCCCCCAAGCCTCCATCTGCGCGTCCAAAAAGCTGCCAAACGCCGCACCATCCCCGGCGATGACCTCCACCCCCAGCTGGTCCGTCAGTCGCCCCAGCACCTCCGGCAGCGCCAACACCTGGCGGCACGCCGCTTCCATGCGCGTCTTCATCGCCGCCGGCAGCGCCGCCGGCCCCAGCACGCCCCAGAAGGCACGCGCATCCACCCCCGGCACACCCACCTCCGCCAGCGTCGGCACGTTGGGCATCTGGTTGAAGCGCTGCGCCGACGTTACCGCCAATGGCACCACCGTGCCCTCGGTCAGCATCGCGGCGAAGACTGTGGGCGTCGCCACATACAGGTCGCATTCGGCCGAAGCCGCCGCCGTCACCAACGGACCGCCGCCGCGATACGGCACGTGCACCACCTTAAAGCCACCATTGGCCTGCGCCTGGCTCATCGTTAGATGCGCCAGGCTGCCATTGCCGATGGTACCGTAGGTCAGCGTGTCCGGCCGCGCACTGGCAGCCGCCAGCAAGGCGGCGAAATCAGCCCAGGGGCGGGTGCGGTGCCGCAACACCAGGTTGGGCGCGGTGCCGACAAGGCAGATCGGCGCCAGGTCGCGCCGGGTGTCGAAGCCCATATTCGGGATCAGGAACGGGTTCACCGCATGGGTGTCGAATACCACCGCCCAGGTGTTGCCATCCGGCGCGGCCCGGGCCACCGCCTGGGCGCCCAGCGCGCCGGAGGCGCCGGGCCGATTCTCCACCACCACCGGGTTGCCCAGGATGGTGGACAGATGCGGCGCCAGCAGTCGCGCCACCAGATCGGTGCTGCCGCCGGGCGGAAAGCCCACGATGAGACGGATGGCGCCGGATTGCGCCAGCGCGGGTATGGACAGCATGGCGGCGCCGGCGGGCGCAAGGGCGCGGCGGGTGATCATTATACGTAGCTCCCGATGATTCTTTGGTCTTGACGGCAGAATTCCCCCGCGCGGCGCCTGGCACCAGCCGGAACGCCGGCCATGCCGTCAGCCGCGGGCGGGCGCGGCAGGCCGCGTCTCGCGACTTTTTGCGGAGGTCAGCGCGCGCCGGATTTCGGCTTCGCACAGCGCCAGCTCGCGCACCGCCGCCGCCCGCCCTGCCCGGCCTTCATCGGCGATCTTCAGGCTGTCTTCGATCGTGCCGATCAGCGCCGCATTGGCGCGCTTGACCGCCTCCAGGTCGAACACGCCGCGCTCCAGCTCCTTGCGGGCCTCGAGGTTGCCGCGACGCAGCGTCTCCGCATTCGCGGTCAGCAGCTCATTGGTCAGGTCGGTGGCGGACTTCACCGCCGCCCCTGCCTCGCGCATGCGATGGATGGCCAACGCCTGGGCCAGCTGCTGGCGCCACAGCGGCACCGTATTGGCCATCACCGAATGGATCTTGGCGGCCAGCGCCTTGTCGTTCTCCTGGATCAGCCGCATCGACGGCAGCGCCTGCATCGCCACCTGCCGGGTCAGGCGTAGGTCGTGCACGCGGCGCTCGAGGTCGTCGCGGGTGGCGCGGGCATCCCGCAGCTTCTGCGGTGCCAGCGGGTCGGTCTCGTCGGTGGCGGCGGCGACCAGGGCGGGGATGGTCTCGGCATCGGTCCGCGCCAGCACCAGCTCGCCGGCGGCGATGTGGTCGGCCAGGCCGTGGAACCATTCCAGCGTGGCGTCGTACAGCCGGTCCAGCCGCTCGACATCCTCCAGCAATACGGTGCGATGCTTGTCCAGCTTGTCGCCCACGCTTTCGATCTGCCCACGCACCGTCTCGTAGCGCATGACGATGCTGCCGACCTTGGCCTTGGCGCCACTGAACAGGCGGCCGATCAGGCCCGGCTTCTCGGCCAGCTTGGTGACATCGAAGCCGCGGAGCTGCCCCAGCATGGTCTGCAGGCTGGCGCCGGCCTCGCCGGCCTCCTGGCTCTTGGCGCCTTCCAGCATGGCATCGGCCGCCTCGGCCGCGCGGGCCTGGGTGGCGGCGCCGAAGCGCAGGATGGAGGCGGGCTCGGCCAGGTCGATCGACCCCGCGAGGCGCTCGATCTCGGCTTGCCGCTCCTCGCGCGGCTTGAGGACCTCACTCATCGCCCGTGCTCCCTGGTTGCTGCTCCGTGCGTGCGTCGACGCCCCGGCGTGCCGATGGCGCGCTCCTCATTGATCTCATGCTCATCGCCCATCCTCTCGCAGCCGGTCGTTCATCACCTTGACCTGAATATCCAGCGCCGCGCTCTCGGCGGCCCGGTGGCGCTCGCGCCAGTCATCGGCCGCATCGGCAATGCCGTCCAGCAACGGCGCCAGCGTCGCGGGCGGCTCGGCACCGCGCGCCAGGCGCTGCACCACCCGGTCCAGCCCGTCCAACTGCATCGCCAGGAAGCGCCGCGCCTCCGGGATGTGGTCGGGCCGCGAG
>CAXTJY010000282.1:0-5808 GCA_964244395.1 uncultured Rhodovarius sp. | reverse complement strand
TGGCGCGGGACCGGCGCGGCGAGGCATTCATCGCGGCCCGGTCCTCGGCATCGAGACAAGCTGCGATGAGACGGCCGCCGCGGTGCTGTCGGCCGACGGGGCGGTGCTGGCCGAGGCGGTGCATTCGCAGCTCCAGGAACATGCGCGGTTTGGTGGCGTGGTGCCTGAAGTGGCGGCCCGGGCGCATCTGTCCAGGCTGCCTGCGATGGTGGCGGGGGTGATGGCGCAAGCGGGGCTGGGCTTCGCCGATCTGGCCGGCGTGGCCGCGACGGCGGGGCCAGGCCTGATCGGCGGGCTGGTGGTGGGCAGCAGCTTCGGCAAGGGCGTGGCGCTGGCGCATGGCCTGCCCTTCGTGCCGGTGAACCACCTGGAAGCGCACGCGCTGACGGTGCTGATGCCGGGCTTGGGCGAGCCGGCATTTCCCTACCTGCTGATGCTGGTCTCCGGCGGGCATTGCCAATGCGTGGCGGTGGAGGGGCTGGGGCAGTACCGCCGGCTCGGCACCACGCTGGACGACGCGGTGGGCGAGGCATTCGACAAATCGGCCAAGCTGCTGGGGCTGCCCTGGCCGGGCGGGCCGGCGCTGGAAGTGCTGGCAAGGGAGGGCGACCCGCGCGCCGTCCCGCTGCCCCGCCCGTTGCTGGGCCGGCCAGGCTGCGACTTCTCCTTCAGCGGGCTGAAGACGGCGGTGGCGCGGGCGGTGGCGCAAGGGGGGCGGCGGGAAGACATCGCGGCCGGCTTTCAGGCCGCGGTGGCGGCGGTGCTGGCGGACCGGGCACGGCACGCATTGCACATGATGCCGGACGCGAACGCCCTGGTGGTGGCCGGCGGCGTGGCCGCCAACGCGGCGGTGCGCGAGGCGCTGGCGCGGCAGGCGCTGCTCTCCGGGTTGGCCATGCTGGCGCCGCCGCCCTGGCTGTGCGGTGACAATGCGGTGATGGTGGCCTGGGCCGGCCTGCTTCGCCTGCGGGCCGGGCTGGTGGGCGATGTGACCTTCGCGCCGCGGCCACGCTGGCCGCTGGACGAGATGGCGGTGCCCTGAGCTGCCGGCCCGCGAGGGTGGCGGCGGCAGCCTGGTCGCCGCAGCAGGATGGCGTGTGCGGCAGGGCCGCCGCTGGCGGCGCTGGCACGGAACCCGCATGGCTGTGGGCACAGGGTTGAGGGCCAGCATGCGCATCGGGATCATCGGCACAGGCGTCGCCGGCAGCGTCCTGGCGGAGATGCTGCTGGGGGCGCCCGGGATCGAGGTCCTGGCCTTCGACCGGCTGCACGCCGGCGAGGAGGTCGAGGCCGGCACCGGACTGAATGTCGGCCCCAATGCGATGAAGGCACTCCGGCTGCATCTGCCCCAGCGGCACGATGCGGTGCGCGAAGTGGCCCTGCCCTGGCGCCGCTGGTTCATCGAAATGGCGGATGGCGAGCGCCTGTTCGACATCGACCTGCTGGAGGTGGCGGAGGATGCGGGCATCCGGCTGCGCTGGTCCGCGCTGTATGCCGCGCTGCGGGCGCCGGTGGCGGCAGTGACGCGGCATGGCTGCGCGCTGGAGGCGCTGGAAGAGGACGCCGCCGGGCGCCTGGTGCCGGTGCTGCGCCAGGCCGGCGCCCTGTTTCGCGCCGGCGCATTCGACCTGCTGGTGGCGTGCGACGGCCGCTACTCGCAGCTTCGCGCGTTGACCCTAGGCGGCGCCCAGCCGCGCTTCCACGGCGTGGCGCTGACCCGGCTGCTGCTGCCGGATGCCGCGGATGCGCCGTTCGACGATTACGGCCAGTGGTTCAACGGGCCGGCGCGGCTGCTGGCGTATCGGCTGCCTGGCGGGGCTGCCTATATCGCAGGCAGCGTGCCGCTGCCGACGCCAGAGGCAGAGATTCCCGAATGGGCGAAAACCGTGGAATACCAGCACGCGCTTTACACGCCAGCGGGACGGATCTCGGCTGCCGTGGCCTGGCTGCGAAATGCGGTGGTGGCGAATGCGGCGCGGATGCATTGGGCCCGGTTGCAGGAAAGCCCGCTTGAGCGGGTGGCGCTCGACGGCCGCGTGCTGCTGCTGGGCGACGCGGCGCACGCCATGGTGCCGACGCTGGGCCAGGGCGCGACCCAGGCAATCGAAGATGGGGTGCTGGCAGGGGCGGTGCTGCGCGCCGGCGGCCGCGCCGGCGATGTGGCGCGCCTCCGGGATGCGCGGGTGGAGTGGGTGCGCGGGTTGAGCGTGGCGGCGAGCGACACGCTGTTCCCGGGATCGGATGCGCGGGCCGGGGCGCTGCACAAGGCAGGGGCGGAATTCATGGCGCAGTTGCGGCGGTTGTACACGGATGTGCCGGGGCCGGGCGAGGTCGCGCCCTGATCGTTCTGCCAACGCCCCGTCCAGTGCTTCTCCGCCCGGATGAACAGCAGGTTCATCAGGTAGCCCGAGCGCCCCTAACCAGCGGAGAGGTCACAAATCGTGCAGTCGCGCTGCCATCCGCTTGCCAGTGGAGCCGCACTGCGGCGAAGCTCACGCACCGTGCGGAGGAGCGTCGATGAGCTATCGCAAAGTACCGACAGTCGGCCAGGCACATGAAAACTCCTGCTGGGCTGCAAGCCTCTCCTGGTGGCTGAAGGCGATGGCGGGCACCGGGCGGCCTTCCTGGACGCAGAGCCAGGTCCAGTACGAGTTCGCCTGGGGGGCGGATGAAAACGGGGCGATGCGCGACGTCGCGATGATGAACAGCTGGGCGGACGACACCCGGCTGAAGATGGCCACGCGGATCTTCGAGACGCCCAACGAGGAGCTGAATGACCTTCCGCTTGGCTCGAAGCCGGTGTGCATCGCCTATAAGCACCCCAGCGGCTTTGCGCATATGAACGTCATCTGGCGCGACGGGCCGGGCTTCTGCGTCGCGATGGAACCTTATTTTCCGTATCCCGGCACAAACGGCACCAGGAAAGGCCGCTTCGTGCGGCGCGAGTACGACTGGTTCAACCGTGGCGATCGCGTGCTACTGGCTTGGGGCAGGCCGTTCGATGGCGCAGTGACGAACTGGCCGGAGGATGCGGGTTAGCGGGCCTTCTTCAGGGCATCGGCCTTGTGCGCGGCGGTGGCGCCGGTCTTGTCGCTGCGGACGATGACCTGCGGGTTGTCCTTGGAGGCCGCGACCCTGTGGCCCTTGATTTTCGTGGGGGTGGTCTGTTCCTTCACCACGGTGCCCTTGATGGTACCTTGGCTGGAGGACCAAGTGACATGGTCGCCTGGTTTGGGCTTGGCGGGCATGAAAACTCCTGACGTTGCGTCGAGCCGAAACCCGGCAGAGGTCTTCGAGTTTCGCGCGCCGGAGGTGACTGCAGCTTCTCATCTGTCCGCCAAAGTTTTTCGCCGCAATTCACAATCGTGTCGACGAATAAAGATATTCTCTGGCATCATTTCCTTCTTGCATGGAGAGGGACAAGACATATGGCCAAGGAAGCCGCCAAGTCGAAGCAGGCGATCGTCCCTGAGGAGCAAGCCAGCCCCAAGACGACGCGCCCCGCCGCCGACAGCCGCAGAGGCCCGGAAAATCCTAAAAGCCTCCATCGGAAAATCGGCCGCAAGCTGGACGCGATGCCAGACCGCATCGACATCCGGGACTGGTTTTACCAACCCACCCTGGCTTCGTTGCCGCGCCAGGTCGTCAACTGCCATCTCGTGCCGGCCATCCTCGATCAGGGGCGGGAAGGCGCTTGCACCGGCTTCGCGCTGGCGGCTGTCGTCAACTATCTCTTGCACCAGCGCCTGGATGGCGAGGCGGGTCACTCGGCCGTCCCGGTCAGTGCCCAGATGCTGTATGATCTGGCACGCCGATACGATGAATGGCCCGGCGAAGAGTATGAAGGCTCGTCCGCCCGCGGCGCCATGAAGGCATGGGTCAGGCACGGGGTATGTCGCGAGCAGACATGGCCTCCCCATCGCAAGGGAGCAGCAAATCTGACCCCAGAGGTGGCGAAGGAGGCGCTTGGCGTCCCCGGCGGCGCGTTCTACCGGGTGATGCATCGCCAGATTCGCGACATGCACGCGGCACTCACCGAGACGGGGATCCTCTACTGCACGCTCATGGTGCATGAAGGGTGGGCCAAACCTGGACCCAATCGGCAGCCGGTGTCCTTTGAGATAGCCGGTAAAGCCCAGACGTTGTCGCTGCCGATCATCCAGAGGAAGGGGCGGGCCGACGGTGGCCACGCCGTGGCCATCGTTGGTTACACGGCGGACGGCTTCATCATCCAGAATTCCTGGGGGTCCGGCTGGGGGGAGAAAGGCTTCGCGCTCCTGCCCTACGGCGATTATGCCCTGCACGCGACCGACGTCTGGGTAGCCCAGCTTGGCGTTCCGCTGAAGGTGGACATCTGGTCTTCCGACGCGCCAGAGGCGACGATCGGAACGGCCAGGGCCTCGGAGGTCATCCCCCTGGCCGATATCCGGCCCTACGTCGTGGACGTCGGCAATAACGGCGCGCTGTCGTCCACCGGGGATTATTGGACGACCGAGGAGGATGTCGCCCGTCTGTTCAACGAAATCATCCCCAACAAGGCCAGGCCCTGGAAAAAGCGGCGGGTGATGCTGTTTCTTCACGGCGGCCTGAACAATGAAAGGGATACGGCCAAGCGCGTGCTGGCGATGCGCGATGTGCTGCTGGACAACGAAATCTACCCCGTTCACGTGATGTGGGAATCGGGCGCGGCGGAAACCATCCGCAACATCATCCAGGATATGATCAAGGTGGACGAGCGTGCGGGAAGCGGAACAGCCGACTGGCTCCGACGCTTCCGCGACGGGCTGATCAACGCAACGGACTGGACCTTCGAACTGACGGCGGCCGGGCCCGGGGGGGCGTTGTGGCGCGAGATGAAGGACAATGCGCGCCTCTCCTCAGAGCGGAAGGATGGGCAAGGGGCCATGCAGCTGATGGCCAAGCACGCCAAGGCGGCGTTGGCTGCCACCAAAAAGTCTGAGGCTCAGCTTTGGGAATTGCATGTCGTCGCGCACAGTGCCGGATGCATCTTCGCCACGCACGCCATGCCGCATCTGCTGGACTGCGGGATACCGCTGCGCAGTCTGCATTTCATGGCGCCGGCGATGACGGTTCAGCTGTTCCGCGAAAGTCTGCTTCCGCTGATCAAGGCCCGGCGCTGCCCGCCGCCGGATACCTATGTCCTCAGTGACGTGGGCGAGCTTGACGACGACGTCGGCCCTTACCGCAAATCGCTGCTCTATCTGGTCAGCAATGCATTCGAACCCGCCCGCGGCACGCCGCTGCTCGGGATGGAGAAATTCATCACGCCCGCCAGACCTCCCGCCGACCCCAACGACGAACCACAGCCCAGGCCATGGCTCCGCGACTACAAGCCGGTGGTGGACATGCTGGCACCGACGCTCGTCATCGCCGGCGACCCCAGGCAGGGGGATCTCGGGCCCAGCCGCAGCGACTCACATGGCGGGTTCGACAACGACCCGGAAACATTGAACTCGATCCTGAGGCGCATCCTCGGGGCTGAGCCGAAGCGGCCCTTCGTGCGCCGCGACCTGCAATTCTGAGCCGCGACACTGCTGGGCGGGGACTTTGACCGAGAAGCTGCCGCGATGGTGCTGCCAGAGAGGATTGAACTCTCGACCTCTCCCTTACCAAGGGAGTGCTCTACCACTGAGCTACGGCAGCGCGCGGCCAGTGCCTAGCCGCACCCCGCCCGCCGCGCAACCCCAAAGCTGCGCAGAGCCACAGGGGAATCAATCCCTGTCCGCAGCGCGGCGCCGGGGCGGCGGCGTCGCCTCGCGCAGCGCCGCCGCCAGCTCGGCCGCGCTG
>CAXTJY010000281.1:0-5811 GCA_964244395.1 uncultured Rhodovarius sp. | reverse complement strand
TGATCGCGACGATGACCTTGCTGTCCTTCATGCCGGCCAGGTGCTGGATGGCGCCGGAAATGCCGATGGCGACGTACAGGTCGGGCGCCACGATCTTCCCGGTCTGGCCGACCTGGTAGTCGTTCGGCACGAAACCGGCGTCCACGGCCGCGCGCGATGCGCCTACGGCGGCGCCGAGATGGTCGGCGATCGGTTCGATCAGCTTGAAGTTGTCGCCGTTCTGCATTCCACGGCCGCCAGAGATGACGACCCGCGCGGCCGTCAGTTCAGGCCGCTCGCTCTTCGACAACTCGGCGGACACGAACCGGGAGGTAACGGCGACGGCGTCGGCGGAGACCGGTTCGATGCTGGCGGAGCCACCCTCGCCGGCAGTCGGATCGAAGCTGGCGGCGCGGACGGTGATCACCTTCTTCCCGTCGCTCGACTTCACGGTCGCCATCGCGTTGCCGGCATAGATCGGTCGGACGAAGGTGTCGGCATCGATCACCGCCGCCACGTCGCTGATCGGCTGCACGTCCAGGAGCGCCGCGACCCGGGGCATCACGTTCTTGCCGGTCGCTGTGCTGGCGGCGAACAGGTGGTCGTGATGGCCTGCCATCTGGACCAGCAGCGCGGCCAGCGGCTCCGCCAGGGCATGGGCCAAAGAGGGGCTGTCCGCGACATGCACCTTCGTCACGCCCGCCAGCTTCGCGGCGGCGGCGGCGGCGGCGTCGCATCCCTCGCCGGCGACGAGGACATGCACCTCGCCCAGCTTCAACGCGGCCGCGACGGCGCTGCGGGAGGGTTGCTTGATCTCGCCATTCTCATGGTCGAGCAGGACCAGGGATGCCATCGTCAGATCACCTTCGCTTCTGTGCGGAGCTTCTGGACCAGTTCGGCCACCGAGCCGACCTTCTGCCCGGCCTGGCGCTTCGGCGGTTCCGCGACGCTGACCAGCTTCAGGCGGGGCGCCGGGTCAACGCCCAGAGCGTCGGGCCTGATCGTCTCGATCGGCTTCTTGCGCGCCTTCATGATGTTCGGAAGGCTGGCGTAGCGGGGCTCGTTCAGGCGCAGGTCCGTCGTCACGACGCAGGGCATGTCGAGCGACAGCGTCTCGAGCCCGCCATCGATCTCGCGGGTTACCGCCAGCTTCCCCTCCTCGATCACGAGCTTGCTGGCGAACGTGCCCTGCGGCCAACCCAGCAAGGCGGCGAGCATCTGTCCGGTGGCGTTCATGTCGTCGTCGATGGCCTGCTTGCCCATGATGACGAGGCCTGGCTGTTCCTTGTCGACCAAGGCCTTGAGCAGCTTGGCCACGGCCAGCGGCTGCAGCTCGACATCGGTTTCCACCAGGATGCCGCGGTCGGCGCCCATGGCCAGCGCCGTGCGGATCGTCTCGGCACAGGCGGGCAAGCCCATGCTGACGGCGACGATCTCGGTGGCGATCCCCTTCTCCTTGAGACGCACGGCCTCCTCGACCGCGATCTCGTCGAACGGGTTCATCGACATCTTCACGCCTGCGGTCTCGACACCGGTCCCGTCCGCCTTGACGCGGACCTTCACGTTGTAGTCAACGACCCGCTTCACGGCGACTAAAAGCTTCATGGATCAGGCCACCAATGGCTGTGGACAAACAATGCAGCCCGGCGAAGGGCCGCGTGTTGCAGTGCACCTGCCATATCTCGGCCCGACCGGAAAGGCCAGAGGCGCCGGTCAGCCCCGCAACATCAGCAAGAGGACGATGAACAGCGCGATCGCCAGACCTTGGAGCATGACCCTCCACCGCATCAGGGCGTTGGAGCGGCCCGGATCGTTGGCGCCGCGGACGATGCCCAGCATACCGGCGAACAACGTTCCGAGCGTGCCCAGCATGGCCAAGCCGGTAAGGATCGCGACGAAGGTAATCATGATGCAGACATGGCCTCCGGGCGCGGCTTGTCCATCCCTGCCGGGTTGACTCGAACGGCGTCGGGGTGTTCGTCCGGCGCGATGCAAGATCGACCGTTCCGCTTGCCGCTATCGCTGATGGCCGTTGTGCTGTCCATGGTGCTGTCCTGGCCCGCCTGGGCACAGGTTCAGCCGGCCGTGCCGGCGCGGCCTGCGGCCCCGACCGTCGCGCCCTCGCAGGCGCAGCAAACGTTGGACATCCTGCGCGACGACCGGCGCCGGGCCGAGCTGATCACCACGCTGGAGGCAATTGCCAGGGCTGCCTCCGCCGCTCCCTCCCCGGCGCCCACTTCCGCATCAGCGCCAGCCACGTCCGCCCCGGCCAGCACCGCCCCCGTTGGCGTCCCCGTTGGCGGTCCCCCTCCGGCCGCTGCCCCGGCTGCGGGTGCCGCGCCGGCATCCTCCGCGCTGCCGCTTGCGCCCGACAGCCTCGGGGCACAACTCGTGCTGCAGGTGAGCGCAGCCGTGTCGGATGCCGGCTCTCAACTGGTTGCCTCGGTGCGCGCCGTCAACGACGTGCCGCTGCTGTGGCGCTGGCTGGCCAGCCAGTCCGGCGACCCCGCTGCCCGCGCCCGCATCTTCGATGCCGCATGGAAGCTGCTGGTCGTCATGGCCGCGGCGCTGGCGGCCGAGCGGGGCGGACGGATGGTTCTCCGCCGTATCCGGGGTGCGCTCTCTCGCGGCGCGCACGCCACTCCGACCCCGCAGCCTCCAGTCGACCCGGCAGACCTGCCCGAAGAGAGCGGCCTGGCCGCCGCCGAGGCTGGCGAAAGCGAGCGGTCCGCCCGCCAACGCCGTTTGACCGGCGCCCTGAGCGCGCTGCGGCGGCTGCCGTTCCTGTTCGGGCAATTGCTGCTGGACATCGTGCCGATCGCGTTGTTCGCCCTGGTCGGCAACGCCTTGATGGGCACGTCGTTGGGTGAGCCCGCCATCACCCGTCTGGCGATCGTGGCCGTCGTGCAGGCCTATGCCGCGTGCCGCCTTGCGCTGGCCGTGGTGGGAATGCTGGTCACCCCCGCAAGCCCGAAGCTCCGCCTGCTGCAAGTTTCGGATTGGGCGGCTGAGTTTCTGACACGCTGGAGCCGCCGCATCGCGATCATCGGGATCAGCGCCTACGCCATCACGGAGGTCGGCCTGCTGTTCGGCATGTATCGGACCGCCTACGAGGCGTTGCTGAAGCTGTTCGCGCTGGTCCTGCACATCTGCTTCGTGATCGCGGTGCTGGAAGCACGGGAACCCGTGGCCAAGCGCATCCATGCGCGGCACGGCGCGACCGGCCCTTGGGCGACGGCGCTCAACCGATTGAGCGAGATCTGGCATCTGATCGCGATCTTCTACATCGTGGCGCTATGGCTTGTCTGGGCGGTGGAACTGCGGAACGGCTACGTAAGGCTGCTCCACTTCTTCCTGGTCACTGTCGCCGTCATTATCGGGTCGCGCCTGGCCGCGATCGTGCTGCTCGGGGGACTGGACCGGTTGCGGATCGGACCCAGGGTTGCCGCCAGGCATCCGGGGCTGGAGGCTCGCATGAACGCGTACTACCCTGTGCTGCGCGGGGCTTTGATGGGCTTCATCGCGCTGGCGACCCTGGTCGCGCTCATGGAGAGCTGGGGATTCGGCGTCGTAAGCTGGTTCCAGTCCACCGGTCTGGGAGCCAGGGCGATCTCGGCGGTCACGCTGATCGGGTTCACCGTCGTGCTCGCCGCCCTGCTGTGGGAAGGCGCCAATGCCGGCATCGAACTTCACCTGGTCCGGCTGGCGCAATCGGCGCAGCTGGCGCGGGCCGGCCGCCTCCGCACCCTGCTGCCCATGCTGCGGACCGTCCTGCTGGTGACGATCGTGCTGATCGTGGCACTCATGTCGCTTAGTGAACTCGGCGTGAACATCGCGCCCCTGTTGGCCGGTGCAGGCGTCGTCGGCATCGCCGTCGGGTTCGGGTCCCAGAAGCTGGTGCAGGATTTGATCACCGGTCTGTTCCTGCTGCTGGAGAACGCGATGCAGGTCGGCGACGTGGTCACCCTGGGGGGGCTGAGCGGCACGGTGGAGGCGCTTTCGATCCGCACCATCCGGCTTCGCGCGCTAGACGGGTCCGTCCATATCATCCCATTCAGTGCCGTGACGACCGTCACCAACCAGACGCGGGACTACGGCTATGCGGTGCTGGACGTGAGCATCGGCCTGAACGAGGAACCGCAACAGATCATCGACATCCTGCGGAAGGTGGCCGACGATATGCGAACCGACGCGAAATGGCAGAACATCCTGCTGGAGCCACTGGACGTGATGGGCGTGGAGAAGTTCATCGATACGGCCTGGGTGATGCGTGCCCGGATCAAGACGCAGCCGGCAAGCCGCTGGGCCGTGGGCCGGGAGTTGAACCGGCGCATCAAGGTCCGCTTCGACGAGCTGGCGATCGAAAGTCCGTTCACCAGCCATCGTGTGCTGAGCGCAAACCCGGCGCCGCCCGCCCCACCGCAGGAAGCACCGGCATGATGGCCTGGCCCGAGGCGCTGCGCGGAGCGGGCTTCGTGTTCGTCCGCGGCCCGGAGATGAGGCACGCCCTCGAGACCCAGGGCCTGCAAGATTGGGACACGTTCGCACGGAGCTGGGACGACCTCGGCCTCGACACCTACATGGCCGATGGTGGTCGCTACCGGAAACGGCGGCACGCGGCGTTCCATGCCAATGCAACGGGCGCGGTCCGCAAGGAGCATCAACCGCATTACCAGAGCCGGGACTACAATGCGCTGAATGGCGGCATCGCGCGCTGGTTCGACCCCGTCGCCCCCGAGGTGGCGAACGGGCCGGCATTCCAGGCGATCCTGCACCTGTGCACGGGCCTGTTCGACGGGTTGACTCCCGCTCCGGGCTGGCACGTCGAGGCGCACCAGTTCCGTATCGAGGCACGATCCGGCCAGGCCGGGCAGCCGACGCCGGAAGGGATGCACCAGGACGGGGTCGATTGGGTGCTGGTGCTGATGGTCGGACGCCGCAACATCGCCTCGGGCACCACCACCATCCATGGCCTCGACCGCGGCCTTCTCGGCAGCTTCACCCTCGAGGCCCCGATGGATGCGGCGCTGCTGGACGACCATCGGGTGTTCCACGGCGTTACCCCGGTGCAGCCGCTAGACCCGTCCCAGCCCGCCCACCGCGATGTCCTCGTGCTCACCTTCCGCCGGGAGAGCCCGCCGGGCTGATCCCTCGTCACGCTCGGCCTCTCCGACCATCGGCAAGACGAGGACCGCGCGCAAGCCGGGGTGCCCCGGGTCCAGGGCGATCGTGCCGCCATGAAGCTGGGCGACGGCCCGTACCAGCGTCAGCCCCAGGCCGAAACCGGGAGTGTGCCGCGCCGTCTCGCCCCGGAAGAAGCGCTCGGTCGCACGGACCAGGTCCGTCGCGGGAATGCCCGGCCCCTGGTCGGCCACGCTCAGGCGAAGGTTGCCCGACACCCGCTCCCCGGACAGGCGCACGACCCCCCCGGGGGGGGAGAACTTCAAGGCGTTGTCGATCAGGTTGGCGACCGCCTGCTGGATCAGCTCCCGATCGCCCCGCGTCGGCAACGGGCCGGCCACGTGAAGGTCGAGCCGCAGCCCGCGTTCCTCGGCCACCACGCCGTACAGCTCCGCCAGATCGCGGAGCAGGGGCGCCAGGTCGAGCTGCGTGAACGCCGAGCGGCGGGCGCCTGCCTCAATCTCGCTGATGCGGAGCAGCGCCTGGAACACGGCGGTGATGCCGTCCAGGTCGTCCATCGCGCGGTGGATCTCGGTCCGCAGTTCCTCGGGCGTCCGCGCGTGTTCGGCCGCGTCCTCCAGCCTGGCGCGGGCGCGGGTGATGGGCGTGCGAAGGTCGTGGGCGATCGCGTTCGAGACCTGGCGCACGCCG
>CAXTJY010000280.1:0-5828 GCA_964244395.1 uncultured Rhodovarius sp. | reverse complement strand
TCGTAGCCAAGCGCGATGACGACGGGGAAGATGACCGGCACGGTGGTGATGATCATGGAGAAGCCCTCCATGAAGGTGCCCAGCGCGAAGTACAGCCCGACGATGCAGGCCATGATGGCCCAGGGCGGCAGCGGCAGGCCGGCGATCAGCCCGGCCAGCGCTTGCGGCACGTTGATGATGGTCAGGATGTAGTTCAGCAAGTAGGCACCGAAGATGATCAGCCCCAGCAGGGCGGTGTTGCGTGCCGTTGCCTCGGCCGAGGCGTTCATCATGCGGAAGGACAGGCGGCCCTCCAGCGCGGCGAAGAGGGTGGCGCCGACGACGCCCAGGGCCGCTGCCTCGGTGGGGGTGGCGAAGCCGCCATAGATGCTGCCGAGCACCAGCACGATGAGGATCAGCGTCGGCAGCAGGTCCTTGAGCGCGGCCAACTTTACCCTCAACGGCAAGGCGGGCGGCTTGGGCAGCGGGCTGCGCCAGCCGTGCCAGAGGATCAGCAGGGTGAAGAGGGCCACCACCAGCGCGGAGGGCAGCAGGGCGGCGATGTACAGCGCGCCGACCGAGGTCTCGGTGATCAGCCCGTAGATGATGAAGGTGATGCCGGGCGGGATGAGGTTGCCCAGCGCCCCGCCGGCGGCGAGCGAGCCCAGCACCCAGCGCGGCGAATAGGCGGTGCCCTTGAAGAAGGGCAACGCCACCGAACCCATGGTCGCCGCCGTCGCCACGCTCGACCCGCTGATCGCGGAGAACACCGCGCAACTGACGATGTTGGTGTGCAGCAGCCCGCCCGGCAGCCGGTTCAGCCACACGTTCAGCGCCCGGTACAGCTTGTCCGACAGGCCGGCTCGCAGCAGGATCTCACCCATCAGCAGGAACAGCGGCACCGCCACCAGCACGAAGTTGCTGGACGGCCCCCACAGCGTCTGGCCAGCGAAGTTCCACCACGGCCGGTCGCTGAACAGGAAGCCGGTGAGGAAGGCCAGCACCCCGAGCACGGCGGCGATGTACACGCCGGAGCCGAAGAACAGCACGAAGACGCCGATCAGCATCAGGATCTCGGCGATCGGCAGCGCCTGGGCGCCGGAGGCCGCGGCGAAGATCACCACGCCGAGCACCCCGAGCAGGAAGACGACGGCGATCAATGGCGTGCCATCTCGACGGCTTCGAGGGCTTCGGCGGCTTCGTCATCGATGCTGCGGCTGCCCAGCAGCCCGTCCAGCCGGCCCGGCTGACCGGCCAGCAGCGCCAAGAGCGATTCCAGCAGCAGGACTGCCACCATCACCACGAAGGCGCAGATGCCGGCCAGCCAGATGCCTTGGGGAACGACCATGGCGATGCGCAGCGCCGAATTGTCATGCGCCTCGAACAACGCGCTTTCGTCGTAGAGCGAATACGCCGCCCAGGCGACGAACACCGCGAAGCCGCCCAGCAGCAGCAGCGCGAAGAGATGCAGCGGCGCCCGCACCGCGACCGGGAAGCGATTGACCAGCACGTCCACCCGGATATGCGCCCGCGATGCCAGCGTGTGCGCCAGGCCCCAGGCGATGCCGCAGGCCAGCATATAGCCGGTGATCTCGACGGTGGCGCGGGACGAGAAGCCGAAGAAGTTGCGCGCCACGATGTCGAAGCTGATGAACAGGGCGCAGGCCAGGTAGTTCCAGCCCGCCAGATGCGCCATCACCGAGGCGACACAGGCCACCCCCGCCCGCAGGCGCCCCGCGGCCGCTACAGCATGATCCGGCCAAGCCGGATCATGCTTCCGCTCAATCATGGGAGAATGATTCTCCGCTTCGGCGTTGCCGCCTCCGCGGATCATGCGCAGGCTGCTTCAACCGCCGAACCGGATACCGACGATGGGCGAGATCACCTGGTTGTACACCTCGCCGCAGCGTGCGCCGCAGCGCCGCACCCAGCCGGGCAGCACGGTCTGCTCGAACACCTGGCGCACCAAGGCGCGGTCGGCGTCGGTCGCCGTCACCTCGGTCATCGGCCGGGTTGCGATGTTGTGGATGCGGCAGAGCTCGGCGCGGCCGATATTGCAGTCGATGCCGTCGCGCGTCGCGGCCAGGCCCAGCGCCCATTGCTCATCGGCGACCTGCTTGATGCTGGATTCCAGGAAGCTGCGCACCTCCGGCGCCAGCCGGTTCCACCATTGCAGGTTCACCATGTAGCCGCTGAGCGCCCAGCTCAGCGCCAGGTCGGAAATATGGGTCGTGACCTCCGGCCAGCGCGCCGCGGCGCCGGAGCCGCTGCCGGTGATGGCGCAGTCCACCACGCCGCGCTCCAGGGCCGAATAGACCTCCGGGAAGCCGATCGACGTCGGCTGCGCGCCGATGGCAGTGAAGAAATCGACCAGCGAGTTGCCGAAGGTGCGGATGCGGCGGCCACGCAGGTCGGCGAAGCTGGCGAAGGGCTGGCGGCAGAACAGCACCTGCGCCGGGAAGGGATAGATGGCCAGGATGCGGGTGTTGAACCGCTCCAGATCGCGATTGGCCACGGCCATCATGCCATCGGCGATGCGGCGGGCGACGGCCATGTCGGGCGCCAGGCCGGCCAGGTCCACGCCGTCCAGGATCGGCACGTCGCCGGACAGGGTGGACAGCGTGCCGCCGCCGATATCGACCTGGCCGGAGCGGACGAGGCGGACGATCTCGTTGCCGGCCAGGTTCCGCTCGGCATGGGTGGACAGGGTGACCTCGATGCGGCCGCCGGAGCGTTCGCGGACGAGGTCGCGCAGGGTGGGCTGGTCCACCCTGGTGTATTGCGGCTGCGTCGGCAGCGGCTGGGTGACCGCGGCGACGGCGACGCGCGGGCCGGGCGGCAGGCTGGCGGGCACCTGGGCCAGGGCTGCCAGGGGGGCGGCAGCCGCCAGGCAGGCGGCGAGGAGGGTGGATCGGAACATGGGGGGTCTCCGCGAATGGTGACGGGAGCATGGCACAGCCGGCGCCCCCTGCCAGGGGGCTGGCTGGCGCCCGGCGGGCCGCCCATGGCATTGTTGCGCGAATCAGGGACCGGACATGCCCAAGCGTCGCGCAATTCTGCTTCTGCCGCTGGCCGCCCCTGCTTTGGCGCAGCCCCCTTGGCAGCCCGACCGGCCCGTGCGCCTGGTGGTGCCTTACGCGCCGGGCGGCAATGCCGATCTGGTGGCGCGGCTGGTGGCGGGCGGGCTGCAAGCCCGGCTGGGGCAGCCGGTGGTGGTGGAGAACCGGGCCGGCGCCGGCGGCAGCATAGGCGCCGAGACGGTGGCACGGGCGCGGCCGGATGGGCTGACCCTGCTGGCCGGCAGCAACGGGCCGCTGACGGTGAACCCGGTTGTGATGGCGCGGCTGCCCTACGACCCCATGGCCGATTTCGTGCCCATCGGCATGGCGATGCGGGTGCCGATGGTGCTGGCGGTGGGCGCCGACCAACCCTTCGCCGATGTAGCGGCCATGGTGGCAGCGGCGCGGGCGCGGCCTGGTGCCATCGGGCTGGCTTCCTCCGGCAATGGCAGCGTTACGCATCTGGCCATCGCGGCCTTCAATGCGGCCACCGGCGTCGAATTCCTGCATGTGCCTTACCGCAGCGGCGGCGCGCTGTTGCCGGATTTGACCAGTGGCGTGGTGCCGGGGGCGATGACGGAGATTTCGACGCCGCTGGCCTTGGCGCGGGAGGGCCGGGTGCGGCTGCTGGCGGTCACCGCCGCGCGGCGCAGCGCGGTGGCGCCGGGGGTGCCAACGATGGCGGAAGCCGGCGCGCCGGGCCTGGAAATGGCCGCCTTTGTGGGCGTGCTGGCGCCGGCCGGCACCCCGGCGGCGGCGCTGGCCGCGCTGGGCGAGGCGATGGCCGTCACCATGGCCGACCCCGCCATCCGCGAGCGCCTGCTGGAGATGGGCGGCGAGGCAGCGGAGCCGGCACAGTCGCGCCACGCTGGCTTCGCCGAGTTCCTCCGCGCTGAGGCGGCGGCGATGCGGGCGGCGGCGCGGGTGGCCGGGATTACTCCCTCCTGAATGGCGTATGAGGTCTTCAAGTTCCTCCACATCCTGGGGGTCGTGTTCCTGCTCGGCAACGTCACCGTCACCTCCGCCTGGAAGGTGCTGAGCGACCGCACGCGCGACCCGCGGATCATCGCCCGGGCGCAGCGGCTGGTGACGCTGACCGACTGGGCTTTCACCTTCTGGGGCATCCTGCTGCTGATTGTCGGCGGCTACGGCGCCGCCTGGGTGGCGGGAATGGATGTATTGCGCGACCGGTGGATCGTGCTGTCGGAGATCGGTTTCGTGGTGGCGGGCGCGCTGTGGCTGTGCGTGCTGGTGCCGATCCAGGTGAAGCAGGCGCGAATGGCGAGGGGGTTCGCCGAGGGCGGGGAGATTCCGCCGGCCTATTGGGCGTTGTCGCGGGCTTGGATCGCCGTGGGCCTCGTGGCGACCGTGCCGCTGGTCGCGGCTATGTGGTTCATGGTGGCGAAGGGATAGGTCGCGCCGCGTCAGGAGATGGCCGGGTCAAGCCCGGTCATGACGACTGCATCCAGGGGCCAGACCGGCCGCGGCAGGCGCTTCCAGGCGAAGTTGGTCAGCACGGGGCTGGTCAGGCCGGCCGTGTCCACCTCGTGGATCCGGCCTGGCGGCGCGAACTCATCGAACCCCGCCCTGAAGTGGCCGCGGCTTTTCACCACTACGCAGCGGGCGGCGGCGATGTCGATGCCGTGCATCTCCAGCGTGCGCGGCTCGTGGCATTGCCGGCGCAAAGAGATCACCACCACGTCCAGGCCGCTGCCTTCCAGCGTCAGGCGCGCGGTGGGGCCGAGGTTGAAGTCGCGGCCGGCCATGGTGCCCCGCCGGCCGGTGCCGCGGCCGTCCGTCAGCTTCGTGATGCGTGCCATGGCGGTGAAGGGGCGGCTGAATTCGCTCGGCTCGCGGTTGAAGCGGGCCTCGAAGACGGCGTCTTCGCCCAGGGCGTGCGCCTCGGCGGCCAGGGCGGGGTCCACGAACAGGCCCAGCACCACGCCGGGCACGCGCGCCTCGTGCAGCGCCTGCAGCAGCCAGGCGGTGTTGCCGCGCCCGCCGCCGCCCGGGTTGTCGCCGCTGTCCGAGAAGATGACGGTCTCGTTCGCGCCGCGGGCGACCTGCACGGCTTCGGCCACGCTGAGCAGGGTGCGAGTGTGGCGGTGGCGGTCGGCCCACGCGCGGTTGGCCAGGGCTTTGGCGGCGGCATCGGCGGCTTGCTGGCTTCGCGCCGTCACGCTCACCGTCATGCCGCATTTCGGCAGGTCGCTGAAGACGAAGCCGCCGGTGACGGAAGCGTTGATGACGTCGCCGCCCATCATGGCCTCGGCGTCGCGGATCAGGTCGGCATAGGGGCCTTCGGCCGTCAGCAGCGTCACCGTCGGCGGCGCCAGGGGCAGGCGGATGAAGGCCTTGAACGCCGGCGTGCCGGCCAGCATCAGCCGCAACATGTCGGCCGCCTCCGCGGCGCGCGCCGCCATGTCCACATGTGGGTTGGTGCGGTAGGCGATCAGGCTATCGGCCGCGGCGACCAGGCGTTCGCTGACGTTGCAGTGCAGGTCGTGGCTGACGACGATGGGCACCTTGGGGCCGACCACGGAGCGCACCATGGCGACCAGGGTGCCGTCGCTGTCCTCGTCACCGGTGGCGCTGCTGGCGCCGTGGCTGGGGACGTACACGGCATCGAGCGGCAGGGCGGCCAGAAGGCGTCGCCGGGCGTCGTCCAGCATGCGAAGAAACAGCGCCTGTTCGATGGGCCCGCCGGGTGGGGCCGACCAGATGGCGATGGGCAGCGCGTGCCAGTCGCCGGTCTGGGATACAGCGTTGGCATTGGTCGCCCTGCAGGAC
>CAXTJY010000279.1:0-5833 GCA_964244395.1 uncultured Rhodovarius sp. | reverse complement strand
GGCGTAGTGATCTTCGCGGTGCTGTGGCTGGTGATGAACCGCACGCGCTATGGCGCGCTGATCCGGGCCGGGGTGGACGACGCCGAGAT
Source organism: uncultured Rhodovarius sp. (assembly GCA_964244395.1). GTDB lineage: Bacteria > Pseudomonadota > Alphaproteobacteria > Acetobacterales > Acetobacteraceae > Rhodovarius. Next base: position 5,744 of record CAXTJY010000279.1, on the reverse strand, counting down.
GCTATCGGCCACCGGCATCGATCAGGGCCGGCTGTGCCTCATCACCTTCATGCTGGGCTGCGCGCTGGCCGGGCTGGGCGGGGCGCTGGGCGGTGCCTTCCTCACCCTCTACCCGGGCGCGGACGCGGAAATCCTGGTGTTCTCGCTGGCGGTGGTCATCATCGGTGGGCGGGGTTCGCTCGAGGGGGCGGCGGTGGGCGCGCTGTGCATCGGGCTGCTCAATACGTTCGGCCAGGTGTGGTTCCCCGAGCTGTCCTACTTCGTCGTCTTCGGGCCGATGGTGCTGCTGCTGGCGTTTCGGCCGTACGGTCTGTTCGGGCGCGCCGCGTGAGCGCGCTGGGGAGCATCCCAGCGCCGTCCCGGGGCGGCGCCACGTCCCGGCATCGGGCGTGAGGGCACTACTCCTCTTGCCGCTGCTGGCCTTGGCCCCGCTGGCTTTGCCCAGCTACCAGCTCGGCATCGCCTCGGAAATCCTGATCTTCGCCATCCTGGCGATGTCGGTGGACATCCTGGCCGGCTATGCCGGGCGCACGCCGCTGTGCCACGGCGCCATCTTCGGCACCTCCACCTATGTGGTGATCCTGTCCGCCGCCTCGGGCTTGCCAGTATGGGGTGCGTGCTTGTTGGGGGTGGCGGCGGCCGGCGGGCTTTCGGTGATCTTCGGCATCATCGCCGTGCGCACATCGGGCGTGTATTTCCTGCTGCTGACGCTGGCGCTGGGGCTCATCATCTGGGGCATTTGCCTGCGCTGGACTGGTATGACGGGCGGCGAGAATGGCCTGCGCGGCAATTTGCGGACTGGCTGGCTGGCCGACCCGCGCAGACTTTACTGGCTCATCCTGGGCGTCGGCGCGGTGCTGGCCTTTGCCATGCGGCGGCTGGTGCGGTCGCCTTTCGGGTTGACCTTGCGCGGCATCAAGGACAGCCCCTCGCGTATGGCCGCGCTGGGCCACGACGTGCCGCTGCACCTGCTCGCCGCCTTCGTCGCGTCCGGCCTGTTCGCCGGCGCGGCGGGTGCGCTCTACGCCCTGTTCAACGACTTCGTCAGCCCGACGACCGTGGCGCTGCCGCAATCGGTCGAGGCGCTGCTCATGGCCATCATCGGCGGCGTCGGCACCATCCTGGGCGGGCTTGTCGGCGCCTTTGTGCTGATCGCGCTGGAACAGTTCGTTTCCGCCTATACCGAGCGATGGATGTCCGTGCTCGGCGTCACCGCCATCGCCATCATGATCTTCGCCCCCCAGGGCCTGCTTGGCCTCCTCAAAAGGAAATCCTCATGAACCGCCGCATGCTGCTCGCTGCTGTTGCCACGCCCGCGTTGGTCCGCGCCCAAGGCACGGGCCCGATCAAGATCGGCCTGATGGCGCCGCTCACCGGCGTTGCGGCCTCCGGCGGGCGGGAGATCGTCGAAGGCTTTCAGATGTATTTCGAGACGATTTCCAGCCGCGTGGAAGGCCGTGCCGTCGAGGTCACGGTCGAGGACGACGCCTCCAACCCCGACACCGCGCTGCAGAAGGCGCGCCGGCTGGTCGAGCAGGGGCAGGTGCATTTCCTGTTCGGCAATCTGCTGGCCAATACCGGCCTTGCGGTCGCCAACTACGTTCGCGGCACCGGCACGCCCTATTTCATCCCGGTCATCGCCGCCGACGACCTGACGCAGCGCGCCCGCATCCCCAACGTCATCCGCGTGGCCGGCTACAGCGCCAGCCAGTTCAGCCGGCCGCTGGCGGATTGGGCCTACAAGCAGGGGTATCGCCGCGTCGCCACCATCAGCCAGGACTATACCTTCGGGCATGAGCAATGCGGCGGGTTCGCGCAAAAATTCCGCGAGATGGGCGGGCAGGTGGTGCAGCAATACTGGCACCCGCTGAACACCTCGGATTTCTCGCCCTACATGGGTCAGCTCGCCAATGCCGGCGCCGATGCCGTCTTTGCCATGGAGACGGGCGCGGATGCCACGCGCTTCATCCAGTCCTACGCGCAGTTCGGCCTCAAGGGCCGCATTCCGCTGATGGGGGCGATGAATGCGTCCGACCAGTCCGTCATCCGCACCATGGGGACGGAGGCGGAGGGCATCGTCTCGGCGGCGCATTTCGCCGAGGGCTCGACCAACCCGGCGACGGTGGCCTTCGTGGCGGATTACGAGCGGCGCTTCCAGAAGCTGCCTTCGCTGTACGGCTTCAGCCATTTCTCCGGCGCGATGTGGGTGGTGGAGGCGTTGAAGAGCATCGGCGCCGATGCGGAGGACCGCGAGCGGCTGCTGACCGCGGTGCGTGCGACCTCGCTGACCAACTCGCCGCTGGGCGCACCGGTGACGCTCGATCCGTTCGGCAACCCTGTCTATGACGCGTTCATTCGCCGGGTGGTGCGGCGGCCGGACGGCAAACTGTGGAACGCGCCGTTCGAGACCTACAGCCGGGTGGACCAGTTCTGGGGCTTCGACCCGGAGGCGTATATGCGCCAGCCGGCGTACTCGCGGGCGTTCCAGGGACCGCGTTGAATCCCCTCGAACTCCACGACGTCGTCGTCCGCTTCGGCGCCCTGCGTGCCGTGGATGGCGCCAGCCTGACCCTGGCGCCGGGCGAGCGCCGTGCCGTCATCGGCCCCAACGGCGCCGGGAAGACCACGCTGTTCAACGCCATCACCGGCGTGCGGCCGCCCGATGCCGGCCGCGTGCTGATCGACGGCTGGGACGCCACCCGGGCCAGCCCGCAGGCCCGTGCCCGGCGCGGGGTCAGCCGTACGTTTCAGATCACCAACCTGTTCCCGGAACTCACCGTGGCGGAAAACATGCGGGTGGCGTTGCGGGGGCTCACTGCCGGCAAATGGAACTTCTGGGGTGGAGACCGTGCGGCTGGCGGCATCGCCGAGGCACTGGCGGCGGCGCGGCTGGAGGGGGCGGACGACACCGCCGTCAAGCATCTTTCCTACGGGGCGCAGCGGCAGCTCGAACTCGCCATGGCGCTGGTGCAGAAGCCGCGCCTGCTGCTGCTGGACGAGCCTGCCGCCGGCCTCTCCCCAGCCGAGCGCGGGGCGGTGGCCAATATCGTGCGGGCCTTGCCGCGCGACATCGCCATGGTGCTGATCGAACACGACATGGACCTGGCGCTGGGCCTGGTGGACAGCGTGACCGTGATGCATGAGGGCCGCGTGCTGCTGGAGGCCGCGCCCGACGCCATCCGCGGCCACCCCCAGGTGCAGGAAGTCTATCTGGGCCGCGCCGCCTGATGCTGAGTGTCGTTGCCCTGCATGCCGGCTATGGCGAGGCGCGGGTGCTGCATGGGGTTTCACTCGACGTGGCGCCGGGCCAGGTGCACGCGCTGCTGGGGCGCAACGGCATGGGCAAGAGCACGCTGGTGCGCGCCATCATGGGCCTGTCCACGCCACGCATCACCGCCGGCGAGGTGCGGCTGGGCGCGGCGCGGCTGTCGGGCATGAAGCCGCACCAGATCGCCCGGGCCGGCGTGGCGTTGGTCCCGCAGGGGCGGCGGCTGTTCGCCTCGCTGACGGTCATCGAGCATCTCACCATGCTCAAGCCCGCGCATGCCCGCACCGGCTGGACCGTGGCGCGGGTGATGGACGCCTTCCCCCGCCTGGCCGAACGCCGCCAGCATCTCGGCCGCCAGCTGTCCGGCGGCGAGCGGCAGATGCTGGCGGTGGGCCGCGCCCTGATGGCTGACCCCGCCTTCATCCTGATGGACGAGCCCTCCGAAGGCTTGGCGCCGGTAATGGTGCAGGCGCTGGAGGGCGTGGTGATACTGCTGCGCGACGAGGGGCTGGGCATCCTGCTGGTGGAGCAGAATTTGTACTCGGCGCTGGCGGTGGCCGACCGTGTCTCGGTGATGGAATCCGGCGCCCTCGTCCATTCCGCGTCGCGCGCGGAAAGCCCTGCGGACCTGCTGACCCGCTTCCTCGGAGTGCACTGAATGAACATCGACGCCCACACGCATACCCTGTGCCCGGGCGTGAACCCGCTGGTGGCGGGCCGGCCGGAGCTGGCCGCCATCCCGTACCAACGCGATCTCTCGGCGGAGAGCCGGCAGGTGGACCACGACCAGTTCCCGGACCTCCTCAAGGCTTTCACCCAGCCCGAGCGGCGCCTGGCCGACATGGCGCGGATGGGCATCGACCATCAAGTGGTCGCGCCGGCGCCCGGGCAGCAGCATTACTGGGCGGAGCCGGCGCTGCTGGATCAGCTCAGCCGGCTGCAGAACGAACATGTCGCGGCCATGGTGCGGGCGAACCCGAAGGCATTTTCCGGCCTGGGCACGCTGCCGATGACGGCGCCGGAACTGGCCATCGCAACCGCCACCCACGGCATGGAGGAGCTGGGGCTGAAGGGTTTCCAGATCGACACCCGGGCGGGGGCCATGGAGCTGTCGGACCCGGCGCTGGATGGGTTGTGGGCGCGGCTGGAGACGCTGGAAGCGGCGGTGATGCTGCACCCGCTGGGCTTCTCGGATGGCATGCGGCTCAGCCCGTTCTTTATGGTCAATACGGTGGGCAACCCGATGGAGGAGGTCATCGCCGCCAACCACCTCATCCTGGGCGGGGTGCTGGACCGGCACCCCGGCCTGCGCATCAAGATCGTGCATGGCGGCGGGTTCTACCCCTTTCTGATCGGCCGGCTGGACCACGCCTGGAAGCGGCGGCCGGAGGTACGGAAGCTGACGGCGGAGCCACCCTCGGCCTATCTGCGCCGCATGTGGTACGACACGGTGGTGTTCGACCCCACGCTGCTGCGGATGCTGGTCGAGCTGGTGGGGGCGGAGCGGGTGATGCTGGGCAGCGACTACCCCTTCGACATGGGCGACGCGGACCCGGTGGGAATGCTGGCGGCGGCGGGGCTGACGCCGGCGGAGACCGCGCAGATCGCCAGCGCGACCGCAACCGGATTTTTCCGCCTGAGCATCTGACGCTCGCGAGGTCCTGAGCCGTCTGGATTTGCGCGGCGCTTGGCCGCAGAATGCAGCCGACGGAGGAACCATGCAGCTCAAGCGCGTCTCGCCCCATGTCGGCGCCGAGGTGTCGGAGATCGACATCACCCGGCCGCTCTCGAATTCGCAGGTGCACGATCTGCACCATGCCCTGGCCGAGCATGGCGTGCTGTTCTTCCACGACCAGCATTTCGACCATGACAGCCAGAAGCGCTTCGGCCGCTATTTTGGCGAGCTGGATATCCATCCAAACACGCCGGGGCCACCGGGCCACCCGGAAATCCTGCCGATTCATGGCGATGCCGATTCCAAGGTCGTGGCCGGGGAGGGCTGGCATTCGGACGTGTCGTGCACGGCCAATCCGCCGCTCGGCTCCATCCTGCACATGCACATCCTGCCGGAGAGCGGCGGCGACACGCTCTTCGCCTCGGCGGGCGCGGTGTATGACAGCCTGTCGCCGCGGATGCAGGCCTACCTGGCGGGTTTAACGGCGTTCCACTCCGGCGACCGCTACTATCGCTGGCGCAACGCCAAGGAGGGGATCGACGACAGCGGCAAGCGCTACCCCAATGCCAACCACCCGGTGATCAGGCCGCATCCGGTGACGGGTCGGAAGATGATCTATGTCAACAGCTTCTTCACCTACGCCATCAACGAACTGCCGGAGGAGGAGAGCGAGGCGATCCTGCAATTCCTCTACGGCCGTTTCGCGGACCCAATGTTTCAGACGCGGTTCCGCTGGCGGGAGAATTCGGTGGCGTTCTGGGACAACCGGGCGGTGCAGCATTTGGCGATATGGGACTACTT
>CAXTJY010000278.1:0-5845 GCA_964244395.1 uncultured Rhodovarius sp. | reverse complement strand
GATGCAACTGCATCCTGGCTGCGGGCCGGCCTTTCCTGCACGAAAATGCCCTCGCCCATCCTCAGCCGCCAGTTCTTCAGCAGCCTGCTAGAACGTCGTCGTCTTGATCGCGTGGGTCAGGAACAGCTTCGGCACCGCGTGATGCAGGTCGTTGGGTGGCACGACGCCGCGCGCATGGTGCCGCAGGAAGGCATCGGTCATCTTCAGGTAGAAATAGGACGGGTGCTGCGCGTCGCCGATCGTCTTCTGCACCGTGCCGTCGCCGCCGCTGACCCGCGGCTGGTCCCGGCCAGTGAACAGATCGGGGTCGGTCACCGTACTGCCCTGGTAGATGCGCAGCACGCGGCCCCCGGCGCCATTGGCGAACCAGGAGCGGATGCGGCCGCGGAAGATCTGCAACTGGCCCTCGCCGAACCAGGAATCGAAGACGAAGATGCCCTTCAGGGTGCTGGCCAGGCGCGAGCTGTTCAGCCCCGCCAGCACGTTGTTCATCAGCCGGCCGCCCTCGCTGAAACTCGCCAGCGCCACCGACTGGATGCCGGTGCCCACCGAGAGCTGCCGGCCGGCGCGCAGCATGCGGTCCACCTCGGTCAGGATGTTCGACAGTACGCTCGCATTGGCGATCACCTCCGGGTTGCCGCTTTCGCCGAACAGGAAGCAGAACACTGCCCGTGACCGCGCCAGTTCAAGATTCGCCAGCATCTGATGGTTCACCGCCGCCGCATCGGTCAGATAGATCTCGGCCACGGTCTTGACGGTGAAGCCCGCATGTTTCGGCGGCTTGAAGAAAAAGATGTACTTGCCGTTGATCGGGATCGCGCTGGTCGGGACATAGACACCGATGATGGACCGGCCACCGATCCACTGGAAGAAGTACAGCGACCAGGGGCTGACCAGGCTGGTAGTCGGCCGCGGGAAGGCGGCGCCCAGCACGTCGGTGTTGAAGTCGAACACCTGAAAGCTGCTGGCGATCCGCGGCAGGATGGTGCTCGTCACGTCCTTCAACCGGGAGACCGCGAGATCGAGCGTGATGACCAAGCCGGTGAACAGCGTGCCGGTGACGGACTGACGCAGCACCATCCCGCCGCCACCGATCAGCAGCGCGTTGCCGAAGGCGAAGATCAGCGTGAAGGACTCGGTCTGGTCCCAGAACTCCACGCCGGTGAGGGCCAGTTCGAAGCCCGCGGTGCCGTTCGGCACGTCGGGCAGCGCGATCGTGCCGTCGAAGCCTCCGGCCTGCCGCGCCATGGGTTGGAAGGCGCCGAACCCGCCGGTGCGGACGCCGCAGCCGGATCGCCCGGTCGCCACCGCTCCATCCGCGAAGAGCAGCCGGACAATGAGACGCGCTTGCATGGTTTTCCTTCGGCCGCGTCCTGGCGCAGCGCACGGGACAGCGTGGCACCGGGAAAGAGAGGCGGTCCACCGGCCAGGAAAGCAATACCAGCCGCGGTCGATGACAAGCGCGTGTGCCCCTGAGGCTCCCATCCGATCCGTCTCTCGCTTATGCTGGGCCGACTGCAGGCCTTGATGCCATCGCCTGCTGGTCCAAAGCCGATCACAGGGAGCCCGCGCCGATGGGATATGCGATTCTCGCCTTCGACAGCACCGACCCGTCCCGCCGCGCCGATGCGCGCTTGCGGCATCTGGACGTCATCACCCGCTGGGCCGCCGAGGGCCGGCTGGCGCTGGGCGTGCCGCTCTTCGACGCGGGCTTCAAGCCCGTCGGCTCGCTGATGATCCTGAATGTCCCGGACGAGACCCACGTGAAGGAGTACATCGCCGAGGAGCCGTTTGCGCGTGAGGGCGTGTGGTCGCGGTTCGAGACACTGCCCTTCACCATCGCGGCGCTGCCCTACAAGCCGCTGCCGCAACCCGGCGCGCCGGTCAGCCCCAGCCGCACCCACACCATTACCATCGCCCGCGACGGCACCGACCCCGAGGCACCCAACCGCCGCGCCGCCGTGCGCGCCGCGCATCTCGACCGGGTGACGCCCGCCGCTGAGACAGGGCTCCTCGCCCTGGGCGGCGCCCTGACCCAGGCCGGGAAGATGGTGGGCTCCATCGCGGTGACGGCGCATGAGAGCGACGCGGCGGCCGAGGCGTGGTGGGAGCGGGACCCGTATGTGACCGGCGATGTGTGGCGCAGCGTGACGCGCTACGGCACCCGCATGGTGGGCCTGCCTTACGCCCCTCTGCCGGGCGCGGCGTGACCTCGCCTGTCCCAGCCGCGCGCAACTGCGGTTGCCGGCGCGCCAGCGGAGAACGAACGGACCTGGGCTATTACGGCGCCCGCGCCGAAGCCGCATCATTCCCATGCGACCCACCGGTCCAGTCGCGGCGCCGACGCCTCGCTGCCTCGGCCGCCGTCGGCTGCGAGTATTGCATCGCCAGCCACACCGCCGCCGCCCGCGCGAAGGGTATGGACGATGCCATGCATGGCGAGCTGCTGGCCGTGCTGGGCATGGCGGCGGAGACCAATCGCCTGGCCGAGGCGCTGCGGGTGCCGACTGACCCGGCCTTCGGGTGAAGCCCGGCACGGCGGCGGGCTGCGCGGCGCTGGCGCTGTGGGCATTTTTGGCGGTGCTGGCGCGCGGTGCCGCGGGCCTGCCGCCGCTGCAACTGACGGCGATGGCCTTTGCCGTGGCCGGGCTGGTGGGCCTGGCCGTGGTGGCGGCCCGCGGCCGGCTTTCGGGATTGCGGCAGCCGCCCATGGTCTGGGCGCATGGGGTGGGTGGGTTGTTCGGCTATCACGCGCTGTATTTCGCTGCCCTGGCCTTTGCGCCGCCGGTCGAGGCCAATTTGCTGAACTACCTGTGGCCGCTGCTGATCGTGCTGTTCTCGGCCCCACTGCTGGGGCTGCGGCTGGGGCCGGCCCGGCTGGCCGGGGTGGCGCTGGGCTTCTGCGGTTGCGCCCTGCTGCTGGGCGGCGAGGCGCGCTTCCCCGCCACGGCCTGGTTCGGCTTCGCCTGCGCGGTGGGGGCGGCGGTGGTGTGGGCGCTGTATTCCGTGCTGTCCAAGCGGTTGGCCGCGGTGCCGACGGACGCGGTGGCCGGCTTCTGCCTGGGCTCGGCCGTGCTGGCGGCTGCGGCGCATCGGGCGGTGGAGACCAGCATGGCGCCCGACAGCCGGCAGTGGGCGGCCGCGCTGCTGCTGGGCCTGGGCCCGGTGGGCGCTGCCTTCTTCCTGTGGGACCGCGGCATGAAGGCCGGCGACCCGCGCTTGCTGGGCACGCTGGCCTATGCCGTGCCGGTGGCCAGCACGCTGCTGCTGGTCGTGACCGGGGAAGCGGCGATGAGCGGGCGTCTGCTCATGGCGATCGCGCTGGTGGCGGGCGGTGGGTGGCTGGCGGCGCGGGCGACATAGCGCTCGGGGACCGGGCTGGCGGCCCAGCGCCGCCGCTCAGGCCCGGATCGGCAGCAGCCGGCGCAGCCGCGCATCACGCAGATACAGCCCGGCCCAAGTCAGCACGCCCAGATAAAGCCCGAACAGCAGGTGCGAGAAGATCGGGCTGCCGGCGCGCAGATGCGTCGCCATGGCGCCGCCGAACAATCCGGTCAGCACGATGGCGCCCAACACCGCGGTGCGTGGCAGCCCGTACAGCAGGGTCGCCCCCAAGGTCAGCACGCCCAGGGGTTGGGAGAGCGTTCGGTCGTAGCCCAGCCCTTCCAGGGTCTCGCCGACCACCGGCAGATCCGCCAGCTTGATCGCGCTGTCGAACAGCAGGAAGGCCACCACCAGGCCGCTGATGCAGCGCCCGGCGAAGCGCATGGAGCGCGGGGTGGGGTGATCGGCATCGGACATGGCTTGGCTCCCTGCGGTCCCGCCTGTTTCGCGCCTGGGCCATGACGGCGCAACCGCCGGAGTGCTTGCTGCCGGCGCGTTCGGCTAAGCCAGCGGCATGCAACACCTGATCGACGCGCTGGACTGGCCCCGCATCGCCACCGAGCTGAACGAGCGAGGTTGTGCCACTACCGGCCCTTTGCTGTCCGCGGCGGCGTGCGACGCGCTGGCCGGCGGCTATGACGGCAATGGCTTCCGAAGCCACATCATCATGGCCCGGCACGGCTTCGGCCGTGGCGAGTACAAATACTTCGCCCATCCGCTGCCCGACATCGTCCAGTCGCTGCGGGAAGGGCTCTACGCCGCCCTGGCGCCGGTGGCCCGCGATTGGGCCAGCCGCATGGGCCAGCCCGCGAACTATCCCACCCGTCACGCCGACTACCTCGGCGCCTGCCACGAAGCGGGCCAGACCCGCGCCACGCCGCTGCTGCTGCGTTACGGCCCCGGCGACTACAACTGCCTGCATCAGGATCTGTATGGCAACCTGCACTTCCCGCTCCAGGTGGCCTTCCTGCTGAGCGACCCGGCCGATTTCGAGGGCGGCGAGTTTGTCCTGACCGAGCAGCGCCCGCGCATGCAGAGCCGCGCCGAGGTGGTGACGCTGCGGCGCGGCGAGGGTGTGATCTTCGCGGTGAACGAACGCCCGGTACGTGGCACCCGCGGCGACTACCGGGTCAAGCTGCGCCACGGCGTCAGCCGGCTGCGTGCGGGCAGCCGGCACACGCTGGGCATCATCTTCCACGATGCGCGGTGAAGATGACGGGGACGAAATATATGTTGCCCTTGAATTAACCGCTTGTTAGGAGATCACGAAATCTCTGGGGGGCAATCCATATGAACGGTATCCGATCCCTTCTGGTTGGCATCGCCAACCTTATCCTGCTTGCGCTGCTGATCGTCGCGCCTGTCGCCGTCTTCTTGCTGGTGGGAACCGCGATGAAACAGTTCGGCGGTACCTTCAATACGCCCGCAGCGCTGGGTGCGGGCTTCGTCGCCTTCGTGATGTCGCTTCCCATGGCCGCGCTATTGGCCGTATTCCTCGACATTCGCGAGCAGCTGGTCACCATCAACGGGCGCAGACGGCCAGCAAACTTCACCCCAGCCGCGGTCGCATCAACGAAGCCCACCTTAGCCGGCTCCACGCTCATAGACCCATCCCCTGTCCAGTTGGGCCCGGTGAGCGAAATGCAATCTCGCTTCCTCAAAGCTCACGACAGGTCCATCACCCCCGATCAGGCACAGGAGCTCCTGACCGCCCAGTCGGAGGGATGGTATCTGACCAGGGAAAGGGAATTGAAGGCCCGCCTTTCAGCAAGCTGAGCCGTCACCCGCCGCCGGTCGTCTGACCGGCGGCAGGCAGCAGGCGCTACCGCCGCAGGCCCAGCCGCTGGATCAGGCTGGCATAGCGCGCCTGATCGCGGCGCTTCAGGTAATCCAGCAGCCCGCGGCGCTGCCCCACCATCACCAGCAGGCCGCGGCGCGAATGGAAATCCTTCGCGTGCGTCTTGAGGTGCTCGGTGAGGTTGGTGATGCGCTCGCTCATGATGGCGACCTGCACTTCCGGGCTTCCGGTGTCGCCCGGCTTCTGGGCGTATTCGGTGATGACTTGAGCGCGACGCTCATCGGTGATCGACATCGTGTGATCCTATGGTTCGGGTTTCAGGGCCCGGTTTCGGTCGCTGCCATCAGGCGTTCGGGAAAGCACATCCCGTCCTCCAGCCGGCAAAGCCCGACGAACCGTTCCCCTGCCATGGCGCGGATCAGCCCACCGTCGGGGCTGGCCGCCTGTGGAACCCGGCCCATGAATTCCACCAGGCTGATGGCCTGGCCGAATTGAAGGCGGGCGGCCTCCGCCTCGCTCATGGCCAGTGCCGGGATGTCGTCCAGCGCGGTCGTGAGCGGTAACAGGAGGTCCAGGGAAGGGGGAGGCGTATCACCGGAAACCAGCAGGCTGTCCAGTGGCACGGCGTGGCATTCCTTGAACGGCCCCACGGAGAGCCGGCGC
>CAXTJY010000277.1:0-5852 GCA_964244395.1 uncultured Rhodovarius sp. | reverse complement strand
CGAGCATCTCGGTGCCGAGCGCCGGCGGCGGGAGGCTCCAGACCACGCATGTGGCATTTGCATAGCGCGCATTGCCCCGCCGCACGGCACGGCCGGAGGCCAGCGACAATTCGAGCTGCCGCATGAGGCTGACGCCTGGCTCCAGCTCCAGCCACGCCTGGCGGCCTTCCATCACCATCACCGCGCGTTCGCCACCGCGGCGCGACAGGATCCGCACCGGCGCGGCGCCTTCGGTCGCCGGCGGATCGATCCGAAACACGCCCATGCCGGCGTGGTAGGCGATCCGCGTCTCACCCTTTGGCGCATCGGCCGCCGCGTCGGGCTGGGTGGTGGCGTAGGTCACCTCGACATCCATGCGGGGCCCCGGCTCCGGCCGCTCCGGCTGGCGCTGTGCCGCGGCGGGGATGGCCAGCATCAGCCCGAAGATAATGAAGTGTGGCGGCATCACCCCGGCACACTGCCATCGCCCATCGGGCGGCTCAACCGTCAGAGCAATGACGTCAATTCGGCGAGGAATGCGCGCATCAAAGGCTGGCCGCCGCTCGGCCCGGTGAAGCGCAGCTTGACGAATTGCCCGCGGCTGACGGTCACGCAGATGAAGCTATCAGGGCCAAGCCCACTCGCAAGGATCACCGTGACAGGCACGCAACGGAACGACCCGACATCCGCGGCGGGTCCGGACGTGCCGCCCCGGTAGAGCCCTGCCCGCACTGCCGACTGAATTTCGCCGAGCGCCTGCCGCAGCTCCTGGTCGACGGCCCCGCCGGGGGCCGTGGCCAGATCACGCCGGCCGCGATCATACGCATACACCGTGGCGCGGGTTGCCGGAGCCTCATAATTCACGCTCGCGCCCAGGCCCGGATCGGGATAGCGCTGCACCGGCCCCCTGGCGAAACCAGCGATGCTGGCCGGCAAGGCCGCGATCCGTGTCGCCGGGTCAGGCGCCACGCCGGCGCCGACGCAGGCGCCCAGCAGCAGCATGGTCGCGATCAGGAAGTTCCGCATCAATCGTCGCTCCGCCGCACCAGGATCTCCCGCTTGCCCACGTGATTGGCCGGAGAGACGATCCCCTCCTTTTCCATCTGCTCGACCAGCTTCGCTGCCTTGTTGTAGCCGATGGACAGATGCCGTTGGACCAGGCTGACCGAACACTTGCCCTCCCGCGCCACCATATCCACAGCCTGGTCGAACAACGACTTGTCGCCGTCGGATGCCGCAGCGATGCCACTCAGCGACAGGCCGTCCCCGCCATCCTCATCGCTGGCCTCCGTCACCTCGTCCACGTAGTTCGGCTCGCCGTGCTCGCGCAGCCAGTCGGCCACGCGCTGGACTTCCTCGTCGCTCACGAATGGTCCGTGCACGCGGGTCACTCGCCCGCCGCCGGGCATGAACAGCAGGTCACCCTGGCCCAGCAGCTGCTCGGCGCCCTGCTCGCCCAGGATGGTGCGGCTGTCGATCTTGCTGGTGACCTGGAAGCTGATGCGGCTGGGGAAGTTCGCCTTGATGGTGCCGGTGATGACGTCCACCGAGGGTCGTTGCGTCGCCATGATGACGTGGATGCCGGCGGCGCGCGCCATCTGCGCCAGGCGCTGCACCGCGGCCTCGATCTCCTTGCCGGCCACGATCATCAGGTCGGCCATCTCGTCGATGACGACGACGATCATCGGCAGGGGTTCGAGCGCCAGGGTCTGCTCCTCGAACATCGGCTTGTTGGTCTCGGGGTCGAAGCCGGTCTGCACCCGGCGGGTCAGCACCTCGCCCTTGGCCCGCGCGCCCTCCACCCGCTCATTGTAGCCGGCGATGTTGCGCACGCCGATCGAGCTCATCGCCCGGTAGCGCCGCTCCATTTCCCGCACCGTCCACTTCAGCGCGCCGATGGCCTTGGGCGATTCGGTGACCACGGGGGCGAGGAGGTGCGGGATGCGATCGTACACCGACAGTTCCAGCATCTTCGGGTCGATCATGATGAAGCGGCATTCGTCCGGCCCGAAGCGGTAGAGCAGGCTTAGGATCATGGTGTTAATGCCGACCGACTTGCCTGAGCCGGTGGTGCCCGCAATCAGCAGGTGCGGCATCCGCGCCAGGTCCGTCACAACCGGCTCACCGCCGATATTCTTGCCCAGGGCGAGGGGCAGCCGCGAGGTGTTCCGCGTCCAGGCCTCGCTGGCCATCATCTCGGAAAAATAGACGGTCTCGCGCTTGGCGTTGGGCAGCTCGATGCCCATCACGGTGCGGCCCGGCACGGTGGCAATGCGCACCGCGACGACGCTCATATTCCGCGCGATGTCATCGGCCAGGCCAATGACGCGGGAGGATTTGACCCCCGGCGCCGGCTCCAACTCGTACAGCGTGACGACGGGGCCGGGCCGGATTTCGGTGATGCTGCCCTGCACGCCGAAATCGGCCAGCACCTGCTCCAGTCGGCGGGCATTGGCTTGCAGCGCCTCGGCGTCCGGGCCGGCGCCGATCCGCGGCGGCGCGGGTGTCAGCAGATCGAGCGGCGGCGTGGTGAGGATGCCATCTGGCAGATCCAGCGCTGCCTGCTTGGGCCGCGGGGCGGGTTTTATGGCGGGGGCGGCGACGCGGGCGGTGGGCCGGGCATCAGGCATCGGTTCCCGGCGAGCGACGGGGCGTTCGGCGGCCTCGTCCGCGGCCCGCAACAAGGTGGAAAGGTCGGCCGCCGGGGCCACCTTGCGGCCACGGCCGCGGCCGAACAGCCACAGGATGAAGCGGCCCACCAGCGCCAGCGCACGCCAGACCAGATGGCGGCGGGCGGCGCCTGCCCGCGCCACGCTGGCGGTGGCATCGGCGGTGACTGCTGCGGCGCGGCGCCATTCGGCCGGAGCAAAGCCCAGCGCGCCCAGCAGCACCAGCGCGCAGCTCAGGCCAAGCAGCCCATGCGCCACCAGGCTGCCGAGCGGTCCGAAGGTGGATTGCAGCCAGCCCGTGGCGGCCTGCGCCAGCAACGGCCCGAAGGCGCCGCCCGGGCCGGCCAGCACCGGCGCACCCGCGGGCAGCGGCAGGGTTGAAAACCCAGCCGCCAGCACAGGCAGCCCGAGCAGCAGCGCCAGCAGACGCGCTGGCAGCATCGACACCCCGCGCTCTGTGAACAGCCGCCAGGCCCAGCCCAACAAGGTGACGGCGGGCAGGAAGGCGGCAAAACCGAAAGCCTGCAACAAAGTATCGGAAACGGCGGCTCCGGTCGGACCGGCCAGGTTACGGGCCGCGCGGGCGGTGGCGGTGGAGCCGGAGGGATCGGCCGGATCGTGGCTCAGCAGGGCGACCAGCAACGCCAAGCCGATCAGCGCGCAGATGATGCCGGCAAGTTGTGCGCCGCTGCGCATGATAGCCGCGCGCACCGCCGGCGAGGCCAGGCGCCCCCCCGGGGCATCAGTGATATCGGCGCGAGCCATGGTGCCGGTCCTTCAAGGGATCGGGTTGCGGAGCCGGGGGGAAGATCAGTGTAGCCGCCCTGGCTCCTGGCCGGAAGGTCAAAACGAGAAAAGCCGGGGCTGCCCCCGGCCCTTTCCAGTGCTGCGGAAGGCAGCCCCTACCCCAGCCGTTCCCCATGCTGCGTCACATCCAGCCCCTCGCGCTCCTCTTCCTCAGACACGCGGAGCCCCACCATCACATCCACGATCTTCAGCAGGATGAAGGTCGCCACCGACGAATACACCAGCGTCAGCAGCACCGACTTGGCCTGGATCAGGATCATCCCTGAATTGCCTGCCAGCCAGCCCGAATAGGTCAGCGCCTTGGCCGCATCCCCATCAGTGACGTAGAGGGTGCCCACCGCGAACACGCCGGTCAGCATCGCGCCCACCACGCCGCCCACGCCGTGCACGCCCCACGCGTCCAGGCTGTCATCATAGCCAAGCATCTTCTTCAGCGAGGTCGATGCCCAGAAGCAGATGAAGCCAGCCGCGGCACCGATGATCAGCCCGGCGCCCGGAAACACCCAGCCCGAGGCCGGGGTTATCGCCACCAGTCCCGCAACTGCGCCCGACACCGCGCCCAGCGCCGAGGGCTTGCCCTTGAACATGCTCTCCGCGAGCAGCCAGGCCAGGGTGCCGGCCGCCGCCGCCACCATCGTCACCAGCATCGCCATGCCGGCCCGCGCATCCGCCGCCAGCGCCGAGCCGGCGTTGAAACCAAACCAGCCGACCCACAGCATCGAGGCGCCGATCATCGCCAGTCCCAGATTATGCGGCGCCAGGTTATCATGCCCAAAACCCACCCGTTTGCCGACCACGATGGCCGCCACGAGCCCGGCCACGCCGGCGTTGATGTGAACGACGGTGCCGCCGGCGAAGTCCAGCGCGCCCCAGCCCCAGGCAATGCCCGCCGGGTGCCACACCGCATGCGCGATGGGCGAATACACCAGCAGCGACCACGGCACGATGAACAGGCAGACGGCCGAGAACTTCATCCGGTCCGCCACCGCGCCGAAGATCAGCGCCGCGGTGATGATCGCGAACGTCATCTGGAACATGAAGAAAACCGTCTCGGGGATGGTGGTGGCGACTTCGCTCTCGCCGCCCATGCCGGCGCCCAGGATGAACGGGCCGCTCCAATTGATGTTGTTCAGCATCAGCTTGGACAGGTCGCCGATGTACTGGTTGCCGTTGCCAAAGGCGAGCGAGTAGCCGGCCACCATCCAGGTCACCGCCACCAGGGCGCAGATGGTGAAGCTCTGCATGATCGTCGCCAGCACATTCTTCTTGCGCACCATGCCGGCGTAGAACAACGCCACGCCGGGGATGGTCATCAACAGCACCAGCGCCGTGGAGGTCAGCATCCAGGCAGTGTTGCCGGCATCGAGCGCTGGCGCGGATGCGGTTTGGGCCAGGGCCGGGCCGGCCAGCAACAGCCCACCGAAGGTCAGGAGCTTTCTCATCGCGGTTTTCCTCACAGCGCCTGGGAGTCGATTTCGCCGGTGCGAATCCGGAGCGCGCGCTCCACATCCAGCACGAAAATCTTGCCGTCACCGATCTTGCCGGTCTTGGCGGCCGCCGCGATCGCCTCGACCACCGCATCCACCAGTTCGGAAGGGACGGCCACCTCAATCTTCAATTTCGGCAGGAAGCTCACCTGGTATTCGGCGCCGCGGTAGATCTCGGTCTGGCCCTTCTGGCGGCCGAAACCCTTCACTTCCGTCACCGTGAGACCCTGCACGACCAGCGGCGTCAGTGCGTCGCGCACCTCGTCCAGCTTGAACGGCTTGATGACGGCCATGACCAGCTTCATGGGCTGCCTCTCCTGCGAAATCCTGGCGCCGCCATTGACGCCGCATGCTGCGTGCCACGCATGTCGAAGCGGCACGAGGGGGAATGCCGGCGCGTCCGGCGGGTGCGGGACGGCGGTTGCACAGTTGTTGTGCAGGCGGGGCTGGCGGGATGGGCCCGCCCCGCCACATAAGGGCCCATGAGCAAGAGCCTGGAAGTCACGGTCGCCATCGTCGGTGCCGGCCCCGTGGGCGCCACGCTCGCCGCCGCGCTGGCCGCTGGCGGCGTGCGTTGCGCGGTGATCGACGCAGCGCCGCTGCCGCCCATGGAACTACCCGCTTTCGATGGCCGCTGTTATGCGGTCGCGGCCGGGTCGCGCCCTGTGTTGCAGGCGGCGGGCGTGTGCGGCGTGCTGGGCAAGCCGTTCACAAGTTCGCAACTGCTGGCGGCGGTGCGGGAGGCAGAGATGGCCGCGGGACCGGCGTGACCCGGCCGCGCGGGGAAGCGGTCAAATCTTGAGGGTGCCGGTGCTGTCGCCGAAGGCGGCGATCGGGGCACCGAGGCGGGCGAACATGGCCAGGTAGAGGTTCATCAGCGGCGTTTCCTTCGCCACCTTGACGTGCCGGC
>CAXTJY010000276.1:2750-5861 GCA_964244395.1 uncultured Rhodovarius sp. | reverse complement strand
CAGGAAAGGCCGGCCCGCAGACAGGATGCAGTTGCATCCTGGCAAGGGACGAACGCATCCTGCGCCGAAAGCACCGCCCAGCCGACCCGTCCAGTTTTTCAGCAGCCTGCTAACGCGCCGCTATTCCACCGTGACGGATTTGGCCAGGTTGCGCGGCTGGTCCACATCGGTGCCTTTCAGCACCGCCACATGATAGGCCAGCAGCTGCACCGGTATCGCGTGCAAAATCGGCGCGGCAAAGGGGTGTATCTGGGGCAGCACCACCACGCGCTCGGCGAAGCCGCGCAGCACGCCCGCGCCCGGCCCGTCGGTGAAGGCCATGATGCGGCCGCCGCGCGCCGCCGCCTCCTGCAGGTTGCTCACCGTCTTCTCGAACAGCGGGCCGCTGGGGGCGAGGGCAATGACCGGCACGTCAGCGTCGATCAACGCGATGGGGCCATGCTTCATCTCGCCGGCGGCGTAGCCCTCGGCGTGGATGTAGCTGATTTCCTTGAGCTTCAGGGCGCCTTCCATGGCGATGGGGTAGAGGCTGCCGCGGCCCAGGAACAGCACGTCCCGGGCGCGGGCGATCTCGTGCGCCAGGGACTGGATTTCGCCGTCGCGTTCCAGGATGCCGGCGGCGTGTTCCGGCACTTCCAGCAGCGCCGCGGTGAGGGCTGCGGCCGCGGCGTCGTCCAGCGTGCCACGCGCCCGGCCTATGCCGATGGCCAGGCAGGCCAGCACCATGAGCTGCGCGGTGAAGGCCTTGGTGGAAGCCACGCCGATCTCCGGCCCCGCCACCGTCAGCAGCGCGGCGTGGCTGAGCCGCGCCATGCTGGATTCCGGCACGTTGACGATGGACAGCACGGTCTGGCCACGCTCGCGCAGCAGCGCCAGGGCGGCCAGCGTATCCGCAGTTTCCCCGGACTGGCTGACCAGCAGCGCGGCGCCGCCGGGCGGCAGCGGCGGATCGCGATAGCGCAGCTCACTGGCCACATCCGCGTCGCAGGGCAGCCGGGCGAGCTGCTCGATCCAGTATTTCCCCACCTGGCCGGCCAGGAAGGCGCTGCCGCAGGCGCTGATGGTGATGCGCGGCACCGTGGCGGCATCGAAGGGCAGCGCCGGCAGCCGCACCGCGCGCGATGCCGGGTCCATGTATTGCCGCAGCGTGTCGCCCAGCACGCCGGGGTGCTCGTGCAGCTCCTTCTCCATGAAGTGGCGGTGGTTGCCTTTCCCACCGATGGCGCCGGAGACGTGGCTGGCCTTCGCCTCGCGCGTCACCGCGTTGCCGTCGAGGTCCATGAAGCGCACGCCACCGGGCGACAGCACCGCCCAATCGCCATCCTCCAGGTACGAGATGCGGCGGGTCAGCGGCGCCAGTGCCAGCGCATCGTTGCCGACATACATCTCGCCCTCGCCGTAACCCACGGCCAGGGCCGGGCCGTGCCGGGCGACGATGAGCAGGTCGGGCCGGCCGGCGAAGAGGAAGGCCATGGCAAAGGCGCCGTGCAGGCGGCGCAACGCCGCCGGCGCCGCCTCCTCCGGCGTCATCCCCTGCGCCAGCAGCAGGTCGAGCAGCTGCACCACCGCCTCGGTATCGGTGTCGCTGGTGAACACCTGGCCGGCGGCCTCCAGTTCGGCGCGGAGCTCAGAGAAATTCTCGATGATGCCGTTATGAACCGCGGCGATGCGGGCGGTGGCGTGCGGGTGGGCGTTGCGCTCGGTGGGCCCGCCGTGGGTGGCCCAGCGGGTGTGGCCGATGCCGGTAAAGCCGGGCAGCGGCTGGGTCTCCAGCGCGGCGGCCAGATTGCCCAGCTTGCCCTCAGCGCGGCGACGCTCGATGCGGCCATCGACCAGGGTGGCCAGGCCAGCGGAGTCGTAGCCGCGGTATTCCAGGCGACGCAGGCCCTCCAGCATGCGGGGGGCGGCGGGGGCGATGCCGATGACGCCGACTATGCCGCACATTACCGGGCGGCCTGCGAATGCGTCGGCCGACTCAGACTTCCAGGCCAGATGGCCTTCCGGTCATCGGGCGGCTGTGCGGCGCCGGTGAGAGGCCAGCCCCCCGCGCTCCCCGGCAAGCTCAGTTTCTCGCATCGTCGGCTCATTGGTTCTTCCCCCGGAAGCCGCGCCCCACTTTGTTCACCTGCCGGCCGCGCGCCACCGCCAGCGCGTCTTCCGGCACGTCCTCCACTACCACGCTGCCTGCCGCGACCAGGGCGCGGGCGCCCACCCGCACCGGCGCCACCAGGGCGCTGTTGCTGCCGATGAACGCGCCGGCGCCGATCTCGGTGCGATGCTTTTCCACACCGTCGTAATTGCAGGTGATGGTGCCGGCGCCAATGTTGGCCCCCGGCCCGATCAGCGAATCGCCGAGGTAGCTGAGATGATTGGCCTTGGCGCCGGCGCCGAGCGTGGTGGCCTTCAACTCGACGAAATTGCCGACATGCGCGGCCTCACCGACATCGGCGCCGGGGCGCAGTCGCGCATAGGGACCGACGATGGCGCCGGCACGCACCACGCAGCCTTCGAGATGGGAGAAGGCCCGGATGGTGGCGCCGGATTCGACGCGCACGCCGGGGCCGAAGACGACATGCGGTTCGACCAGCGTGTCAGGCGCCAGAACGGTGTCGTGCGTAAAAAAGACCGTGTCGGGCGCCACCAGGGTGGCGCCGCCGGCCATCGCGGCGGCGCGCAGCCCGGCTTGCAAGGCGGCTTCGGCCGTTGCCAGCTCGGCGCGGCTGTTGATGCCGCGCAGCTCGGCCTCCGGCGCCTCCACGGCCACGCAGCGGGCGCCCTCGGTGGCGGCCAGGGCGACCACGTCCGTCAGGTAGAATTCGCCCGCCGCATTGTCGGCGCGGACCGCGTCCAACCAGCGAAACAGCCGGGCGGCGGGGGCGCGGATGACGCCGGCGTTGCACAGCGGGATGGCGCGTTCGGCGTCGCTGGCATCGGCCCATTCGACGATACGTTCGACGCCGCCGGCGGGACCGGTGACGACGCGGCCATACCTCGCCGGGTCGGAGGGGCGCATCGCCAGCAGTGCCAGATCGGAGGGGCTTTCCACCAGGCGACGCAGGGTGCCGGCGGTGATCAGCGGATTGTCGGCGTACAACACCGCCACGTCGCCCA
>CAXTJY010000276.1:0-2740 GCA_964244395.1 uncultured Rhodovarius sp. | reverse complement strand
CGTAGCCGGCCAGGGCCGGGGCGGCCATGCGGGCGGCATGGGCGGTGCCGTGGCGCTCCGCCTGCACGACGACGGTGTGCGGAGCGGCGACCTCCGCCAACGCCTCCATGCCCGGGCCGACCACAACGACCACTGCCCCGAACACCTGCTCCACGGCGGCAAGCAGATGGCGCAGCATCGGGCGGCCGCCCAGCGGGTGCAGGGCCTTCGGCAGCGCGGAGTGCATGCGGGTGCCCATCCCCGCGGCGAGCAGAATGGCGGCTGGCATGGCGGTGGCGTGCCGCAGCCCGGCGCGGCGCGCAACCCTGGGCGCATTGAACAATGATTGCCGCATGTGGCATGCGCCGTGGATGAACCGCCTCGCCGTCTTCGACCTCGATGGAACCTTGCTGGACACGGCGCCCGACATACTGGTCGCCGCCAACCGGCTGCTGGCCGCGCACCGCCTGGAACCGCTGGGGCTCAGCGAGATCACGCCGATGATCGGCGATGGCGCGAAGGTGCTGTGCGAACGGGCCTTCGCCGCCCGGGGCCGACCGGTGCCGGAAGGCGCCGTGCAGGCCTACACGGACGATCCGGCGCTGCAGGCCGGGCCGCTCACCTGCCTGTTCCCCGGCATCCCAGCACTGCTGGAACAGTTGATCGGCGAGGGCTGGCGCCTGGCCGTGTGCACCAACAAGCCGGTGGTGCCGGCCCGGGCGGTGCTGGCGCATTTCGGCATCGCGCAGCATTTCAGGGCGGTGGGCGGCGGCGACAGCTTTCCGACCCGCAAGCCGGACCCGGCGCATCTGCTCGCCACCATGGGACAGGCCGGCGGCGGCAGGGCGGTGATGATCGGCGACCATGCCAACGACATGCTGGCGGCACGCGGCGCCGGCATCGAGGCCATCTTCGCCGGCTGGGGCTACGGCGCGGCGTGGATGGCGGGAGACAACCGAGTGGCAGCCGACGTAACGTCGCTCAGGGACTTTCTGACCGGAGATGCAAGAAGCTGAGGTTCTTGCTGGGGAGTTTGAGGGGCAACGCCCCTCAAAGCACCTGATACCGCGCCCGCGCCGCCCGTTCGATGGCGCCCGCAACCAGCAATTCCAAATCCAGCCCCAGCCGCAGGTTGCTGAGCAGTTGCAGCTCCTCCTGCATCACATCCCCATCCGCCGCCGCTACCTCGCAGGCCAGCAGGTAGGCAGTCTCCCGCAGTCGCATCGGCAGCGCCTCCCGCATCAGGGTGAAGGCGTCCTCCAGCCCGTCACGGCGGTCCAGCAAGGTGGTGCATTGCTCGCTGACGCGGGCGATGTCTTCCGGCGTTGCCTCGGCGAAGGCCGGCAGGTCGCGCACCAGCCGGACCATCTGGGCGATCTCCGCGTCGCTCATGCGTTTGCCGGAGGCGCCCATGATGACCATGGCGGCGAGCAGGGCTTCCTGCGCTGTGAAGGTTTTATCGGACACGGGCATGCAGGGTTGGTGGTCCGTTCGGCGAGCCGGGTCAACCGCTTCAGCGTCATCCGGCACGCTCCGCTCGCCGCGGGTGAGTTGGCGCGCGGATGATGCTCTACGCGAAGACGAGGCCGTCCGCGGTTTCCCCCGCCGTGCTGCGCTGGAACTCCAGGCTGTCGGCAAAACTCATGAGCACCTGCTCACGCGAGATCGAATGCCCGTCCAGCGCGGCCATCCAGAAGGCGAAACCATCGGCGTCCGGATCCCTGTCGAGTACGTTGTGGTACAGCCGGGTGACGTAGTCCCGATCGGACAATGCGGCGAAGCGGTCACCGGCCTCCGGCGAGTGCATGAAGCTGCCGGCGATCTGATCGAAGCCGTAGCCCTGCCGTGCCGCACCCATCCAGAAGTCGAGCCCCTCCGGGTCGGGCCTGCGGTCGAGGGTGGCGAGGTACACCCGCGCCACCTGGCTCGCCAGCGGGTCGGCGCTCCACAGGCCGAGATCGGTGGCGTGATAGAACATGGTGTATTCGGCCGAATGGTAGGCCCCGCGGGCCATCTCGGCCCGGCTGGCCCCGTGCTCCAGCGCCGCCACCGCCGCGTCCCAGCCGGCCTGGTCGGGCTCCCGATGCAGGATGTCGCGATACATCTGGGCGGCGAATTGCCGGTTGTCCGCGGTGGCGCGGGACAGAAATTCCGGGCTGCCCAGTATGTTGGCGAGCACCGTCTCGAAGCCGCCCTGGTGGAGCCAGACATTGGACCAGTACGCCCGGGCAAAGGGTTCCGAAGCCCGGCCGAGGAGTTCGTGATACAGCGCATCGATGCGCACGGCCGGGTCTGCGGGGTCGAAGCTCAACACGCCGTCGCGCAGCGCGATGCGGGAAGCGGCGCTCACCGCCACCGGTCCTTCGCGCGTCAGCAGCGTGCCGGAGACGCCGAACTGGGCGTCCGCCGCGCTGCCGAGAACTGGTGGTGTCAGATCCATCGCCAGGACGTCCTTGCGGAAAAGATCGAGTGCGACGGTCTGCGGTGCCAGGCGGGCGGCATGCTGCTCCACCGGCACATGCAGCCCGGACGGCGCCTGGAAGACCGAGACGATGAGCGGGTCGGCGCCCACCCACAGCGACAGATCGGTGCGGCGGGCGAGTTCGGCCACGGGGCTGCTGCCCGCCAGCGGATCGAACACCAGGATGTTGGCGACGGGCCGGTCGAAACTCATCGTCAGCGGGGTCAGATGGGCGGCGAAGGCGGTGTCGTTCCGGCCGTCCCAGTTGTTGTGCTCGTCCCACACGATGTAGTCGGTGCG
>CAXTJY010000275.1:0-5912 GCA_964244395.1 uncultured Rhodovarius sp. | reverse complement strand
GCGGGCCGGCACCACCAGCTCCAGCGCGTTGCAGATGGTCGGCGTGTCCCACGCCTTCAGGGCGTCCAGGTCGGCGGCGGTGAATGGATATTGGCTCATGGTCATGTCTCTCCCGTGCCGGCGCAGTCTTGAGGCGAAACCGCCCGCGGTCAAACGTGACGCTTCGACGTCGACGTTGCGCCGCCGCACGGCTTCGCCTAACCCGAATGCCATGCGCCACCTGCTCATCTTCCTGATGCTGGCCCTGCCGGCGGCGGCACAGACCGGCCGTTTCGGCTCCGCCGGCTTGCCCAATGTGGGCACGCCCGAGGAAGCGCTGTTCCCCCGTTTGGCGGCATTGCAGGACCGGCTGGAGGAGCAAGGCTGGATGGTCCGCGGCCAGGCCACCTTCGTGCTGCAAGGTCACCCCTCCTTCCGCTCGCCCTACCGCGGCGAAAGCTCGCTGGCGCCGGCGGCCAATGCCCGCAACACCCTCTCGACCGATCTGGTGCTGGGCCGCAGCCTCTGGCAGGGGGCGGAGGTCATCGTCGATGCCAGCATCACCCGGGGTTTCGGCGTGTCCAACGCCCGCGGCCTCGCCGCCTTCCCCAACAACGAGGCATTTCGCCTCGGCAGCACCGAGCCCACCTTCTACGTGCCGCGCGCCTTCTTTCGGCAGACCATCGGCCTCAGCGCCGACATGGTGCCGCCCGATGACGACCCGCTACGCTTCACCCGCCCGCTGCCGCGCGAGCGCATCACGATCACCATCGGCAAGTTCAGCACCTTCGATATCTTCGACGACAACCGCTACGCCCATGACCCCCGCACTCAGTTCCTGAACTGGGCGCTGGTGGCAGGCTCCGCCGTCGATTACGCGGCCGATGCGCGGGGCTACACGCTAGGGGCTGCCATTGAATGGGAGAATGGCAGCTGGGCGCTGCGCGGCGGCGCCTTCCAGGTTGCCCGCCAGGCCAACGGGCTGTTCCTCGACCCGTCGATCACCCGCGCCTACCAGCTGCTGGGCTCGGTCGAGCGGTTCTGGCGCTTCGGCGCACGGGAGGGCGCCATCCGCTTCATCGGCGGCATGACCCGCGCCCGGCAGAATCGCTGGAACGACCTGTTCGACACCGGCTTCCAGTATTTCGACATCAACCCGTCCGGCTACCGCCGAAAGCTGACCGGAGGCATCAGTTTCGACCAGCAGATCACCCGCGATTTCGGCATCTTCGCCCGCTTCTCCTGGGGCGATCACCGGGTGCAGAGCTGGATGTTCACCGAGCACGACACCGCCATCTCGGGCGGCGGCGCGCTGCGGGGCGAGAGCTGGGGCCGGCCAGGCGACACCATCGGGCTCGGCACCAATATCGGCTTCGCCAGCGCCGGCCGCCGACGCTATATGGAAGCCGGCGGCATCGGCTTCATCGTCGGCGACGGCCGGCTGAACTACCGGCCGGAATGGATCACCGAGCTCTATTACGACGCGCGGGTGGCGGCTGGGGTGAATGTCGCGCTGAACTATCAGCTGGCGGTCAATCCAGGCTTCAATGCCGATCGTGGACCTGTTCATCTCCTCGCCCTGCGCGCCCGCACCGCCTTCTGAACCAGACTGGGTTCGGCCGGGCATCACCGCCCTGGCGCTGCTGGAGCCGCGTTTCGGCGAGGTGGAGGGGCGGGCCGGCCCGCTGCCATGGCGCACCCGCGGCTTCGGCTTCCCCGGCGTGCTGCGCGCCATCTGCGGCCAGCAGATCAGCAACGCGGCGGCATCGGCCATCTGGGGTCGGCTTTCGGCGCTGCCCGGGGCGCTGACGCCGGAAGGGCTGTTGATGCTGGACGATGCCACGCTGTGCGGCGTGGCCGGCCTGTCCCGGCCCAAGGCGGCGCATGCACGCAGCCTGGCGGCCGCCTGCGTCGATGGCCGGCTGGACTTCGCCGGCCTGCCTTTGCTGCCCGATGCGGAAGCGGCCACGCACATCGCCGCAGTGCGCGGGCTGGGCCCCTGGACGGCCGACATCTACCTGCTCTTCGCCGAGGCCCGGCCGGATGTGTTCCCACGCGGCGACGTGGCGCTGGCGGCCGGGGCGGCGCATCTGCTCGGGCTACCGGCCCGGCCGTCGCCGCTTGCGCTGGTGGAGATGGCGCGGGCCTGGTCGCCCTGGCGTTCGTTGGCGGCGCGGCTGCTGTGGCACCACTGGCGCTGGGCCACTGGGCGGCCTGCGGGCGAGGCGCCCTAGCAGGCTGCTTAAAGAATGGACGGGTCGGCTGCCGCCAGGTCTTCAGCGGCCTGCTAGGCCGGCCATGCCTTAGACTGCCGCCGTCAGAGGTATCGGCAGGATGGCTTGACCGGCGACGGGGCGCTGCCCAGCGTGGTCCCCTATGCCACTTCTCGCCGCCACCATCGAATCCACCGCCGAGCCGCCTATTCCCGCCGTCCGGCACTGGGCCGCGCGGTACCGGGGCGGCGACCCGTTGGACCTCACCCAGGCCGTGCCGGGCTATCCCGCCCACCCGGAACTGCTGGGCCGCCTGGCGCGGGCCGCCTCCATCACCGGCTACGGAGCAATCGACGGCGACCTGGCCCTGCGCCAGGCACTGGCCGCCGAGGCCAGCGGTTTCTACGGCGGCGCCATCGCGCCCGACCAGGTCGCCATCACCGCCGGCTGCAACCTGGCCTTCGCGATGGTCATGGCGACGCTGGCCGGCCCCGGCGCCCGGGTCGGCCTGCCCACGCCCTGGTACTTCAATCACCAGATGACGCTGACCATTCAGGGCGCCACGCCGGTCCCCATTCCCTGCCTGCCCGGCGACGGCTTCATCCCGGACCCGGAGCGGGTGGCGCCGCTGCTGTCAGGCCTGAGCGCGCTGGTCCTGGTCAGCCCCAACAACCCGACGGGCGCGATCTACCCCGCCCGGGTGCTGCACCGGCTGGCGGAACTGTGTCGGCAGCACGGCGTTTGGCTGGTGCTGGACGAGACCTATCGCGACTTCCTGCCGGATGGTCGGCCGCACGCCCTGTTCGAGGCTTCCGACTGGCCCGATCACCTGGTCCATCTCTACAGCTTCTCCAAGGCCTATTGCGTGCCGGGGCACAGGGTGGGCGCCGTTCTGGGCGGCGGCGCCTTCCGCCCGGCGCTGCTCAAGGCGCTGGACAGCTACCAGATTTGTCCCACGCGGCCGGCGCAAACAGCCCTGGCCTGGGGGGTGCCCTCGCTGGCCGGCTGGCGCGAAGGCAACCGTGCCATCATGGCGGAGCGTGCCGATGCCGCCCGCGCCGCCATCGCGCAGCTGCCGGAATGGCGGCTGGATTCACTCGGCACCTATTTCGCCTATCTTCGCATCCCGGAGGCCGGACCGGATGCGATGGCGGTGGCGGAGCGACTGGCGGTGGACCGCGGCCTGCTCTGCCTGCCCGGCCCGTTCTTCGGCCCCGGCCAGGAGCGACATCTCCGCTTGGCCTTCGCCAATGCCGAACCCGAGCGCATCGCCGAGCTACCCGCCCGGCTTGCCTGACCGCCCCCGTCCGGGCAAAAGACCCCGGCGCGCGGGTGTGGTGGAACTGGTAGACGCGCCGGACTCAAAATCCGGTTCTGGCGACAGAGTGTCGGTTCGATTCCGACCACCCGCATGTCCGCGCAATCGCAAAGCAAATGTCGCGTCGCCGCCAGGCGATAGTCGGCCTTTTTCCCAGCTACCTGCGCGTCTGCGCAGCGGGGCGCCCGCGCAGGGCGCCCACCTTCCGTCACCGCATCGGCAGCGGGTACAACAGCCCACCGCGGTTCCAAAGGTTGTTCGGCCCGCGCGGCAATGACACCGGCGTCGCCTCGCCCATCGTTCGCTCGTAGATCTCGCCGTAATTGCCCACCGCGCGAATCGCGTTGTAGGCCCAGGCGGCGTCCAGGCGCAGCGCCTGGCCCAGCTCCGGCGTCACGCCCAACAGGCGCCGGGTGTTGGGGTTCACGCTGGTGCGACGCTGTTCCTCCGCATTCGCCTGCGTCACACCCAGCTCCTCGGCCTCCAGCAGCGCCGTGGTGTACCAACGCACGACGTCATGCCAGTCATCGTCGCCGCGGCGGATGTAGGCGCCGTAGGGCTCTTTGCTGAAACGTTCGGGCAGCACCGTCCAGTCGGCCGGGTTGCTCATTGTGCTGCGCACCGCGGCCAGCTGGCTCGCATCGGTGCCGAAGCTGTCGCACCGCCCCGCCTGCAGTGCCGCCTGCGCCTGATCTGTCCTCTCGAACACCACCGGCCGGAACGGCACGTTGATACTGCGGAAATAGTCCGCCGTCACCTGCTCGTTGGTCGTCCCCTGCACCAGGCAGATGGTGGCGCCGTTCATCTCGCGCACCTGCCGCACGCCCAACGAGTTGCGCACCATGAAGCCGTGGCCATCGTAGAAATAAGTGGTGACGTGGCGCAGCCCCAGGGAGATGTCGCGCAGCATGGTCTGCGTGCTGGTGCGGAACAGCACGTCGACCTCGCCCGATCCCAGCGCGGTGAAGCGGGTGGAAGACGACAGCGGCACGAAGCGCACCTTGCTGACGTCGTTGAAGATCGTCGCCGCCAGGCCGCGGCACATATCCACGTCCAGCCCCTGCCAGGTGCCGCGGCTGTCGGGCAGCGCGAAGCCGGCCACGCCGGTGCCGATGCCGCAGTTCAGCACGCCGCGGGCGCGGATCGCGTCCATGATCGGCCCGGCCTGCGCCGGCGCCTGCAGGAAGGCGGACACGGCAACGGCCGCGGCCATGAGACCACGTTTGAACATATGGTTGAGCTCCCAGAGATTGCTTCGGATGTCATGCTCCGCCGCGGCGGCATCGGGCGTCAAGCCGCTTGGGCGGCGCTTGAAGAGCAACGCATCCGGGATTGCCCGCGATTCGAACTGACGAAGGCTGGGACGGCGAGCCACAGGGCAGCCAGCACGCCTGGAGGCCATGCTGCGGATGCGCTAGGAGCCGATGGAAGCAGCCCCTCAAGGACACACGGCATGAACCACCGCACCCTCGGCCGCAGCGGCCTGCAGGTCTCACCACTCTGCCTGGGCAGCATGATGTTCGGCGGCGCAACCGACGAGGCCGACAGCCGCAGCATCGTCGCCCGCGCCCGCGAGCAGGGGGTGAACTTCATCGACACTGCCGACGTTTATAACGAAGGCCGCTCGGAGGAGGTGGTGGGCCGCGCCATAGCCGCTGACCGGGATTGGTGGGTGCTGGCCACCAAGCTGGCGAACCCCACCGGCACTGGCCCCAACGCCCGCGGCCTGTCGCGCCGCTACGCTTTCCTGGCCGTCGAGGCGAGCCTGAAGCGGCTCGCCACCGAGACGATCGACGTGCTGTACCTGCACAAGGAAGACCACGCGACCCCGTTGGAAGAGACGGTGGGCGCCCTGGCCGACCTGATTCGGGCCGGCAAGATCCGGTATTTCGGCCTGTCGAACTACCGCGCCTGGCGCGTCGCGGAAATTTGCCGGCTGTGCGACCTGGCGGGCATCGGCCGGCCGGTGGTCAGCCAACCGCTTTACAACGCCCTGAACCGCATGGTGGAGGTCGAACACCTGCCCGCCTGCGCGCAGCTTGGCCTCGGCGTCGCGGATGGCCTTGTAGGAGGCGGCGTGGTCCTCGTGGCTGCCATGGCTGAAGTTGAAGCGGAAGACGTCGACGCCGGCGTCGGCGAGGGCGCGGATGCGCTCCTTGGTCGAGCTCGTCGGGCCGAGGGTGGCCACGATCTTGGCGCTGCGGTCGCGTCGCATGTCGCGGTCTCCTCCCCGTCCCGGCCCGGCGCGTTCCCGACGGCGCTCCGCAGTCGCAGAAACATGTTGCGTGTTCAAGACCGGGCACGACTCTAGCGCGGCATGTCGCCGCCGCCAGCCCGCCCGTTCCTTCCGTCGCGCCGCGCCCGCCGACGATGAGGCCTGCCGCGAAGCGCAACGCCGCTCT
>CAXTJY010000274.1:0-5928 GCA_964244395.1 uncultured Rhodovarius sp. | reverse complement strand
TCGCCACCCGCTTCCCAGGGCCGACCACCAATCCGCACAACCCGGGCCACACGCCGGGCGGCTCCTCCTCCGGCAGCGCGGCGGGCGTGGGCGCCGGATTCTTTCATATCGCCTTCGGCACGCAGACGGCGGGCAGCATCCTGCGGCCGGCGGCGTATTGCGGCGTCGTCGGCTTCAAGCCGACCTATGGCGCGCTGCACCGTGGCGGCATGAAGGTGATGAGCGAGGGGCTGGACACCATCGGCGTGCTGGCGCGCGGGGTGGCCGATTGCGCCCTGGCCATGGGTGCGATGACCGGCGGCGATTACGGCGATCCGGACGCGGCCGCGCCGCGGGCGCCGCGCCTGGCGCTGGTCGATGCCGGCACCGGCGAGACCGCGGCCCTGATGGAGAAGGTCGCTGCTGCCTGCCGCGCCCGCGGGGCGGAGGTGGTGCCGCTGACCCTGCCGCCGGTGATTGCCGCCGGGCTCGACGCGCATCCCTGGGTGATGAACATGGAAAGCGTGCAGGCCCTGGCCTGGGAACTGCTGACGGCACGTGAACAGATCTCGGCCGTGCTGCGGGACCGGCTGGCCGAAGCGGAGGGCGCGTCGGCAGCGAGATTGGGCGACGCTCGCATGGCCTTCGCCGCCGCGCAGGCGGCCTTTCCGGCGGCCATCGAGGGGTTCGACGCGGTGCTGACTCCGGCCGCGCCCGGGGAAGCGCCGGCCGGCATCCACGCCACCGGCGAGCCGACCTTCAACAGCCTGTGGACCTTGCTGCACGTGCCCTGCGTGTCGGTGCCGGTGGGCACCGGGCCGCTTGGCCTGCCGCTGGGCGCGCAGATCGTGACGCCGCGGGGGCAGGATGCGGACTGCCTGATGTGGGGCGAGTGGGTGCGGCGGGCGGTGGCGGGCTGACCCAGGCTGTTCGCGTACCTAGGCCGACCAGGCGAGCATCTTCCTGAATTGCCCGTTCGACGATGCCTACAAGCCGATCTTCGAAGCTCTGGTCTTTGCCTGCTTCGACTGTGGGTATATCCCCCGCTGCGCCCTCGAGGCGGACGACGCTGGCCAGGTCCGCGTCGAGAAGATCATCTCCATCATCCGTGGCTGCCGGCTCGGCGTACATGACGTCTCCAGGACTGAGCTGGACGGCGCCAACCGGTTGCCCCGTTTCAACATGCCGTTTGAGCTTGGCCTGTTTCCCGGCGCCGCACGCTTTGGCGGCCCGGAACAGCGTCGCAAGGTCTGCCTCGTGCTCGACCGCGAGCGCTACCGCTTGCAGAACTTCATGTCGGATATCGCAGGGCAGGACATCAGGGAGCATGGCGATGGACCGGCACGCGCCATCTCCCAACTGAGGAGCTGGTTCGCGACCCAGCCGCGCCGCGCCGGACACCCGCCGCAATTGCCGTGCGCAGGGAGCGGAAGCTGGGATAAGCGGCCCGACAACGACCGTCTCCGCCGCGTGTCGGTGAACACTCCCGCTGACGGGACCGCCGTCCGCACTGGACGGGCCGGGCGCGCGTGGTCAGGCCCCGGGCGACGGAACTTGCCATCAGTGGGGCAGCGCCCGATCGGTCCGCGACTACAATCGCCGCACCACTCCCAGCAGCGCATCCGCCTGTTGCGACCAGTCGCGCATCGCGGCCCCGCGTGCGGCGGCGCCGGCCGACAGCGCGGCCAGCCGGCCCGGCGCGGCCAGTTGCGCCAGCTCGGCCGCCAGCGCCTGTGCCGAGATCGCGCCCGCCACCAGCCCGTCAGTCCCATGCGCGATCTGCTCCGTCAGCCCGCCGGCCGGCGTGGCAACCACCGGCACGCCCAGCGCCTGCGCAATGGGGATGATGCCGGACTGGCTGGCCTCCCGATACGGCAGCACCAGCGCGTCGGCGGCCGCGATCAGGCCAGGCAACTCCGCCTCCTCCACCCAGCGCCGCTCGATGGTGACGCCGGGCAGGGTGGTCAGGCCGGGGGCCAGCGAGTCGATCGGCCCGTCGCCCACCACGCGCAATGTGAAGCCTTCGGGCAGGGCGGCGAAGGCGTCGCGCAGCAGATCGAGCCCCTTATAGGCGCGCATCCGGCCGAACATCAGCAGCCGGACCGGCCCGTTCGAGGCGATGCGCGGCACCGCCTGCGGCAGGTCGAGATGCGCCCCCAGCCGCATCCGCAGCGTCGGCAGGCCAGGCACCACCTTGTGCACCACGGCCTCGACCGCCGCGGACAGCGTCACCGCCAGCCGCGCGGCGCCCAGCTCCCGCCGCATCCGCCAGTTCCAGAACGCCGCCGGGTCACCGGGGTGCGGCCGGGCGTCGTGGATGATGGGGATGAAGGGCAGGCCGGCGGCGGGCAGGGCGGGCGCCACCAGCGGCGTCCATAGGTGGGTCATGACGCTGACCACGGCGTCGGCGTGCAGCGCCCGGGCCTGTTGCACCAGCCGCCGCCGCAGCGCCGGCACCCGCAGCAGCCCGGCGGCGAAGCCGGTGGCGGAGCTGTAGGTGGCCACCGCGTCCAGCGGCAGCCCCAGGGCACGGGTGGATTCCAGCAGCGCGGACTGCGCGGAGATGCTGATCGCCACCTCCGCCTGCGTGGACAGGGCGCGGGCGAGCGAGATCAGCATCTGCGGCCCGGCCCCGCGGCGGCCCCAATGCCAGAGCAGGATGCGCGGCTTCAAGGGGGCGGCGCATCCGGGAAGAAGCGCACGCCGGGGCGGGCGGGGCCGCCGGCGATGCCGATGGGCGTGCCGTCGGCCCGCCAGCAGGCCGCGCCTTCCAGCATGCCGCCGTCGTGGAAGCGGATGGCGCACATGCCGCCGGCGACGACCGGCACCTTCCGCGCGGCGTGGCCCAAGGCGGTGAGCGCCGCGCGGGTCTCGTCGGGGAAGCCGGCCTCGACCTCCAGCTCACCGCCCTGGGTCCAGATGCGGGGCGCTTCCACCGCCTGGCTCAGGCTCATGCCGTGGTCGATCAGGTTCAGTACCGCCTGGAAGGTGCTGGCAAAGATGCGGAGGCCACCGGGCAGGCCGAGGGCGGCCCAGGGGGCGCCGTCCTTCAGGATGATGAGGGGCGACATGGAGGTGGTGACCCGCTTGCCGGGCGCGATGGAGTTGGCGAGGCCCGGCCGCGGGTTGAACAGGGCCATGTAGTTATTGGGGATCAGCCCGGTCTCGCGCAGCAGGAAGCGGGCGCCGAAGAGCGAGTTGATGGTGTGGGTGGCGGCGACGACGCGGCCTTCGGAATCGGCGACGGTGAGGTGGGTGGTGTGCGCTTCGCCGGGCGAGACGCCGGCGGGCCAGGGGCGGGTGCGGGCGGGGTCGAATTCGGCGCGGCGTTCGGCGGCGTAGGCTTTGGAGGTTAGGCGTTCCACGGGCACGGTGACGAAGGCGGGGTCGGCGGTGGCCGCGGCGCGGTCGGCGAAGGCCATGCGCAGGGCCTCGGCGACAAGGTGCAGGTGGGCGGGGCTGCCGAAGCCCATGGCGGCGACGTCGAAGCCCTCGCACAGGTTGAGCATCTGCACGACGTGGACGCCGGCGGCGGAGGGGGGCGGGGGGCCGACGATGTCGTAGCCGCGGTAGGTGCCGCGAATGGGGGCGCGCTCGATGGCGCGCTGGCCGGCGAGGTCGGCCAGGGTGAGGATGCCGCCGCGGGCGGTGATGTCGGCGATGGCGGAGCTGCCGACCGCGCCGCCGTGGAGGGCGTCCGGGCCGCCGCTGGCGATGGCCTCCAGCGTGTCGGCCATGGCCGGGTTGCGCAGGGTGGCGCCGGCGCGGATGGGCCGCCCCTCCGGGAGGAAGAGGGCGGCGATGCCGGGGTCGAGCGCCAGGTCGGCGGCGACCTCGGATGCGCAGTCGGCCAGGTAGTGGGAGACGGTGAAGCCGCGACGAGCGAGGCGGATGGCGGGTTGGAGCACGTCGGCCAGGGAGAAGCGGCCTTCGCGGGCCAGCGCGGCGGTCCAGGCCAGCAGGTTGCCGGGGACGGCGACGGAGAGGGGGCCCAGGCTGTTGGCGCGGCCCGCGGCGTCGATGACCAGGGGGTCGTCCGGGCGGGCCGGCTTGAACATGGTGGCGTGCGCGGCGGCGGGGGCGGTGGACAGGCCGTCGAAGATGGTGTGGGCGCCGGTGGCGTCGCGCAGGTGGAAGACGCCGCCGCCGAACAGGCCGACCATCATGGGTTCGCAGACGGTTAGCGCCAGGAGGCCGGCGACCGCGCCATCCACGGCGGTGCCGCCCTCGGCCAGCATGGTGGCGGCGGCGGCGGATGCGGCGGGGTGGTTGGTGACGGCCATGGCGCGGCCGTGGGCGGGATTTTTTGTTGGCTGGACGTCCATGGCGGGGAGCTTAGCGGGGGGCGAGCGGTTCAGGAACCGTGGGGTCCGCGTCGATGCTCGCGCAGCCTCAATAGCGCTGCGCATTGAACGTGGCACTTAGTGACGCCAGGCTTGGTGCATGAGAACGACCGTCTCGTTGGACGATGAACTCGCGGCCCGGGCAGCCGAGCTTACCGGCATTAAGGAGCGTACGGCGTTGATTCACGCCGGCCTGACGGCTCTCGTGCAACGGGAGAGCGCCCGACGTCTGGCCAGGTTGGGCGGTAGCCAGCCTGATCTGCGGGCGCCGCCGCGTCGGCGCTCAAAGCCAGGGTGATCCCCGCCGATACGAACATTTGGATCGACCATCTTTACGGCGGAGACTCGGGACTGGGCCGGCTCCTCGAAGTCGAGGAGGTCGCGATGCATCCCTTCATCGTCGGCGAAGTCGCATTGGGCTCCGTGCGAGATCGACAAGCGACTTTGCGATTGCTGGCCTCGCTGCCGCGGTTGCAGCCGGCTGATGACGTGGAGGCGCTTCACCTGGTCGAACGCCACCGTCTGTTCAGCCGCGGCATCGGCTAGGTGGATGCGCATCTGCTGACCGCGGCGCGGCTGGCGCCCGAGATTCGGCTTTGGACCCGCGACAAGCGGCTGGCCACCGTGGCTGCGGAGCTGGGCCTGGCTGCCTGATCAGGACCGCTTGACGATCCAGCCGCTGAAGCTGCCGGTGTTGTTGAGGTAGCTGATGGTGGCGCCGTCGGTGATCTGGGTCAGGTTCACCTCGCCGTCGCTGGGGTCGTTGACCGCGGCGTATTCCGTGCCGCCGGGGCTGGTGAAGACGTCGTCTATGCAGACGAAATGCGCGCCGCCAGCCGCCCAGGTGACATGCACGATGCAGGGCGCGCCGCCCGCGATCGCCTCCTTGATGGCCAGGCCCATGGCGCTGGCGCCGACCCAGTCAGCTGACCATAGGCCCAAGCCGAGCTTGTTCAGAACCGGCGGGTGCTTGGTGGCCCTGGTGTAGGAGGTGCCGTCATAGGTGGTGCCGACGACGTCGCCGTATATCTTGTACACCTCGGGCTCGGTCTGCAGCGCCCAGTCCTTGGCCTGTTGCGCCATGGTGGCGCCCAGATAGGACGCTCCGGGAATGGGCACGGCGCTGACCGCGGCGCCGGCGGCAAGCCTGCTGGCCAGCAGGGCCTTCTTCATCTTGAAGTTGATCATCAGGATGCAGGCGATGCCGCAGGAATTCACCGCTTCCTGCTGGCGGACCATGTGCGCGCTGGCGAAGCGGGTGAATTGAAGGTGCCATGTCATGCCGATGCCCCCCTTGTCCTCGCGGATAGGGGAGGCGGGTTGGCGGTTCGGGTCAAGGGGTCAGAAGCTGCGGCTCAGCCCGCCATATACCCCGCGCCGGGCCAGGAACTGCGGCGCGCCGACGCCGATGCCGGAGCCGTCGCGCAGCTGCACCACGCGGTCCGCCAGGTTGATCACGTCCACCCGCGCGGTCCACTGGCCGCCATCCGGGCCACGGAAATCCTGGGCGAGGCCGATGTTGAAGGTACTGTAGGGCGCCTGGCGCTCGCTGTTGGCGAAGCCGCGGCGCAGGCCGGTGCCGGCCAGCATGGTGGCCGATGCCCGG
>CAXTJY010000273.1:0-5941 GCA_964244395.1 uncultured Rhodovarius sp. | reverse complement strand
CCAGCCCAGGCCGTTGCCGACCAGGCCGCGCAGCAATTCCTGGCTGCGGCTGCGAAAGGCGATGCGCGGCGTCAGGCCCGCGGCGCGAAAGATGCCGGCGAAATAGTCGCGCGAATGCGGCAGGTCCAGCAACAGGTAGGGCTCCTCCACCAGCTCCGCCAGGGTGACGCGGGCCTGGTGCGCCAGCCGGTGCCGCACCGACAGCACCGCCACCGGTGCCAACTGCGCCACCGGCCGCAGCTGTAAGGCTGCCGGCATATCGAAATCATAGGTCAGCGCGAGTTCCGTGCGGCCTGCCTCCAGCGCTGCCAGAATTTCATTGTGGTCGCCTTCCTCGACGCGGACGGAGAGTTGCGGGGCGTCGCGGCCGAGCCCGGCCAACAAAGCCGGCAAGTAGCGCGGCGCCACGGTCAGGAAGCAGCCCATCGCCACCTCGCCCGCCGCCGTCTCCCCCAGGGACACCGCGGCGCGCAGAAAATCCTCGGCGTGGTGCAGCAGCAGGCGGGCTTCGGCCACCACCCTGACGCCGGCCGGCGTCAACGTCACCCCGCGGGCGTGGTGGCGCAGCAGCAGCGCCACGCCCAGTTCCGACTCCAGCGCCATCACCGCCTCGGAGATCGAGGGCTGGGAGACATTCAGCCGCCGCGCCGCGCCGGTGACCGAGGCGGTATCGGCCACCGCAACGAGGTAGCGGAGGGAGCGCAACGACAGGCTGCCGATCTGCATCGGATTTCCCTATGCCAAAGGTCGGAAAGTGATATTTTGCCGATGCTCGGGTTTCGCGCAATCTGTTCCAGCACATTCGGAAAGCCAGCATGATCCGCACCGGCAACCAGTATCGCGAGGGGCTGCGCGATGGCCGCGAGGTCTGGATCGATGGCGAACGCGTCGCCGACGTCACCACTCATCCCGCCTTGCGCCCGATCGTCGATATTAAGGCCCGCATGTACGACATGCAGCACGAGGAGAAGCACCAGGCGGCGCTGACCTATGTCGAGGCGAACCAGCGCCACAGCGTCTTCCAGCAGCCGCCGACCACGCAGGAGGACTGGCACCGCAAATGGCGCAGCGTGGATTTGCTGCTGAACGACATCGGCGGCGTGGTGACCCGGCTGGGCGACGAGACGGTGGGCGAGATGTGGTCGCTGCAGGATGGCCGCGACGTGCTGGCCGAGATCGACCCGCGCTTCGCCGACAACATCGACCGGCACATCCGCCGCGTGGTGGAGCAGGACATCTTCCACGTCTCCGCCAACACCGACCCCAAGGGCGACCGTTCGCGCCCGATCGATGAGCGCGACCCCGACATGATGATCCGGGTGGTGCGCGAGACCGATGCCGGCATCATCATCCGCGGCGCCAAATACGAGACGGCGGCGGCCTATGCGGACCAGGCTTATTTGAAACCCACCGTCGGCGCCTGGACGAACGAGAAGGAAAGCATCCACGCCGTC
Organism: uncultured Rhodovarius sp.; assembly: GCA_964244395.1. Lineage (GTDB taxonomy): Bacteria > Pseudomonadota > Alphaproteobacteria > Acetobacterales > Acetobacteraceae > Rhodovarius. The sequence goes on along the minus strand of CAXTJY010000273.1, from coordinate 4,487 downwards.
GGCTGCATCGTGAAGATGGGCGCGCCGGGGGTGAAGCACATCTGCCGCGCGCCCTTCGCCACGAAGGGCGACCCGGCGGATATCCCGCTGGCATCACGCTTCGACGAGGTGGAGGCGCTGTGCGTGTTCGACGACGTGCTGATCCCGTGGGAGGACGTGTTCTTCTACCGCCACACCGCGGCGGCGCAGCAGGTGCGGGCGACGCTGCACCGCTACAGCGCATTCCCCTACGTGCTGCGGGTTCTCTACACCGCCGACATGATGATCGGCGCGGCGATGTGGAATGCGCGCCAGACCGGGCTCGAAAAGCTGCAGGCGGTGCAGGAGAAGCTGGCGGACCTGGTGTGCTACCGCGAAGGCATCAAGGCGCATCTGGTGGCGTCGATCGCGCTGGCCGAGCGCTCGCCGGCCGGGCTGATGATGCCCAACCAGTCCATCCTGTATGCCGGCCGCGTGCTGGCCTGCAGCCAGTTGCCGGTGATGATGCACACCGCGCGCGAGCTGATCGGCGGGCAGCTGTGCGTGACGCCGGATGTGGCGCAGTTCCGCGGCGGCGCCGGCGGCTGGCTGGACAAGTTCTACACGCTGAACAAGGAGTGGGGCTCGGAGGACCGGCGGAAGCTGCTGGCCTTTGCCCGGGACTTGCTGAACAGCGACTATGCAGGGCATCGCCTCGCCTTCGTGCAGTTTGCCCAGGCGCCGCACTTCAACCACCTGGCGGCGGTGTATAAGAGCTTCGACTTCTCGGGGCCGCTGGATTTCGTCCGCAACTCGGCCGGGCTGTCGGACCGTGTGCTGGGTGCCGTAGCCGCCAAGGGGACGGCGCATTGATGCCGACGCACACCCGCATCCGGCCGTTCAACACTAAGGCCGCATACCCCGAGCAGAAACTCGACAACGACGTGTGCATGGCGGTCCGCGCCGGCAACACCGTCTATCTGCGCGGCCAGACCGCGATGGACCTCGACGGCAACCTCGTCGGCGTGGGCGACCCGGCGGCGCAGGCTGAAAACGCCATGCGCTGCGCTGAAATCCTGCTGCGCGAAGCCGGCGCGGAACTGACCGACATCTGCAAGATCGTCATCTACATCACCGACCGGGCGTATCGGGAGCCGGTGTATCAGGTGGTCGGGCGCTGGCTGAAGGGCGTCTATCCGGTCAGCACCGGCATCATCGTGAGCGGGCTGGCAAAGCCCGAATACATGATGGAGATCGACATCATCGCGGAGATTTCGCCCGCGGCATGACATTTGCTTCATCCACATCGCAACAGGAGGCGGAATGATGGTTCAGCTCACACGGCGCACGGCGCTGATCGGTGCGGGCGTGCTGGCGGCGCCTTCCATCGTGCAGGCGCAGGCCAACCGGATTTCAATCTCGATCTGGGGCGGTTCCTGGCGCGACATGGTGCAGGAAATCGTCGCCAAGCGCTTCACCGCGGAAACCGGCGCGACGGTCGAATTCCAGACCGGCGGGACTGTGGACCGGCTGAACCGCGCCCGCCTCTCGCGCGCCGCACCCGAGGCCGACCTGACCTTCACCACATCGCATTTCGGCTGGCTCTACGCCAATGACGGGCTGTTCGAGACGCTGGACCTGGGCCAGATCCCCAACGCCGCGAATCTGGTGGAGCAGGCGAAGATCAGCCCGTTCCATCTCGGCAGCTGGGCCTATGTCTACACCATCGGCTACCGGCCCGACCTGCTGCCGGGGGTGGAATTCGGATCGTGGGGTGACCTCTGGTCACCGGCAATGGTCAACAAGCTGGCGGCGCCGGATTTCGACCCGAGCCACATCATCGTCGCCGCTGCCGTCCTGGAAGGCGGCGACGCCAGCACCTGGGAGCGCGGCCAGGCCCGGCTGCGGGCGCTGCGGCCGAATTTCCGCGCCTTCTACACCAACGACGCGAACAGCCAGCAGCTGATCGGCAGCGGCGAAACTCCGGTGCAGGTGCTGCTGTCGATGAACGCGCACCACATGGTGAACCAGGGCGTGAACATTCGCCTGGCCATCCCGCGCGAGGGCGCGGTGCTGGGGGTGGACACCATCGCCATCATGAAGGGCAGCCGGCGGCAGGAGCTGGCCTATCGCTTCATCAACACCTGCCTCAATCCCGAGGTGCAGGCCGCCATCGCGGCCGACAAGAAGGGCAGCCCCACGGTCAGCAACGCGCGGCTGGACCCGGCGGTGGCCGCCCTGCCCGGCGTATTCACCACGGCCGAGCAATGGCGCACCCAGGCAATGATCATCGACCACCGGCTGCGGGCCGAGAAGACCAATGAGTGGCGCCGCTGGTTCCAGGAAAACATCATCGCGCGCTGAACGGCGTGCTGGGGGGGGGCCGACGATGGGGCGGCGATGGATCGCGCGGACTGGCCAGGGACCGGCGGATGCCGGCGGCGCGGGCAAGCCGGCGAACGCCACCCAGGCGCGCCGCCCCACGCCGCGATCCCTCCCGAACGCGGGCTGAGTGGCCCGCCCATTCCTTCGGCTGTTCGTCACCCCGGCAGTGCTGGTCGCCGGCGGCTTCGTGCTGGCGATGGCGGCGGTGCTGCAATATGCGGTGCTGGCGCATATCCCCGGCGAGCTGGAGCCCGGCGGCTTCAGCCTGATGCACTTCCGGGACATGCTGCGGCCCCTCTATGCCGGCGTGTTCTTCGATACGGTGCGGCTGTGCTTGCTGACGGCGGTGCTGGCGCTGCTGTGTGCCTATCCGGTGGCCCTGGCGCTGGTGCGGGCAAAGAATCCTTATCTGAAATCCGCCATTCTCATCACCGCCGTCACGCCGCTTTTCCTGGGTGAGGTGATCCGCACCTATGCCTGGATCATCGTGCTGGGCAATCGCGGCTTCCTCAATGCCGCGCTGCTCGGGCTGGGGGTGATCGACCGGCCACTGGAGCTGATGTTCACCCAGACTGGTGTGGTGATCGCGCTGGTGCACATCACCCTGCCGGTCGTCGTCATCATGCTGGCCGCGGCCATCAGCCACATCGACCGCGACCTGGAAAAGGCGGCTGCGGCGTTGGGCGCGGCGCCGCTGCGCGTGTTCCTCACCGTCACCCTGCCGCTCTCGGTGCCCGGTATCGTCGCCGGGCTGACCACCGGCTTCGCCTGGACGTTTTCCGCCTTCGCCACGCCGCAGCTCATCGGCGGCGGGCGGGTCACGATGCTGTCCAACCTGGTCTATTCGCTGGGCTTCTCGTCCTTCAACTTCCCCTTCGCCGCCGCGCTCTCGGTGGCGGGGTTGTTGCTGACGGCGGTGTCGCTGGCCGGCTTCCGGCTGCTGCTGCGGCCGCTGCACCGGTTCAGCGCCGGATGATCCTGTTGGGTTTCCGGCTCCTGGTGGCGGGGCTGCTCGCCTTCATCCTGCTGCCCGCCATCGTGGCCATCGTTGCTGCCTTCGACAGCCGTGCCATCATCGCCTTTCCGCCGCAGGGGTTTTCCTGGCGCTGGTTCGAGCGCGCCCTGAACTACGAGGATTTCCGCATCGGCTTCGGCAACAGCCTGTTCGTGGCCGTCATCGCATCCACCCTCGCGGTCGTCATCGGCACCGGCGTCGCCTATGCCATCGACCGCTACCGCTTCACCGGCCGCGCAACGCTGGAAGCGCTGCTGCTGGCGCCGCTCGCCATTCCGCACTTCACCATTGGGCTGGGGGCGCTGATCGTCGCCGCGCAGCTCGGCCAGTCGCGCGGCTGGCCCGTCGTCATCCTCACCCATGTCGTGCTGGTGCTGCCCTTCGTGCTGCGCAGCCTGTACGTCTCGTTGCGCAACATCGACCCGCGGCTGGAGCAGGCGGCGCTGTCGCTCGGTGCCACCCCGGGCCGGGTGATCCGCACCGTCACCCTTCCCGCCCTCGCCCCCGGCCTGGCGGGCGGCTGGCTGTTCGCCGCCATCCTGTCCTTCAACGAGTTCACCGCCTCGCTTTTCGTTACAGCGCAAAGAACTCAGACCCTGCCGGTCGCGATGTACAACTATGTGCGCGAATACGCCGACCCTTCGATGGCGGCGATCTCGGCGCTCTATATCCTGGCCACGACCTTGGTGCTCGTCATCGCCAACCGCTTCCTCGGCCTTGGCCGCATTCTGGGCACCGAACATGCCCGGCACTGAGGCCCTGCGCCTGGACGGCGTGAGCAAGCGCTTCGGCGCCGTCACCGCGCTGCACGAGGCGTGGCTGCGGGTGCAGGACGGCGAGTTCGTCACCCTGCTCGGCCCCTCCGGCTGCGGCAAGACGACGCTGCTGAACCTCATCGCCGGCTTCCTGGAGGCGGATGGCGGGGAGATTTTCGTCGGCGGCCAGCTCGTCACCACCCTGCCGGTCTGGCAGCGCAATCTGGGCATGGTGTTCCAGTCCTACGCACTGTTTCCGCACATGGATGTGACCCGCAACGTAGGCTACGGGCTGCGCGCCCGCGGCGTGCCGCGCGCCGAGGAGCGGGCGCGGGTGGAGGAGGCGCTGGCGCTGGTGCGGCTTTCGGCGCTGG
>CAXTJY010000272.1:4035-5989 GCA_964244395.1 uncultured Rhodovarius sp. | reverse complement strand
AGGCGCAGATCGAGGAGACCACCTCGGACTACGACCGCGAGAAGCTGCAGGAGCGCCTGGCCAAGCTCGCCGGCGGCGTGGCCGTCATCCGCGTCGGTGGCAGCACCGAAGTGGAAGTGAAGGAGCGCAAGGATCGCGTGGACGACGCGCTGCACGCCACGCGCGCCGCCGTGCAGGAAGGCATCGTGCCGGGTGGTGGCACCGCGCTGCTGCGCGCCAGCACCAACCTGCACACGCTGAAGGGCCTGAACAACGACGAGCAGGTCGGCATCGAGATCGTCCGTCGCGCCATACAGGTGCCGGCGAAGCAGATCGCCGAGAATGCCGGCAAGGACGGCGCGGTTGTGGCCGGCGAGACCCTGCGCAGCGATGTGTGGGAATTCGGCTACGACGCGCAGCTCGACGAGTACAAGAACCTGGTCGAGGCCGGCATCATCGACCCGACCAAGGTCGTGCGCACGGCGCTGCAGGATGCGGCCTCGGTCGCCAGCCTGCTGATCACCACCGAAGCGATGGTGGCCGAGCGGCCGTCGAAGTCGTCCCCTCCGATGGGCGGCGGCGGCGGTGGCGGCATGGGCGGCATGGGCGACATGGACTTCTAAGTCCAGGACGCCTTGGCGAAACGAAGGGGGGCGGTCCGCAAGGGCCGCCCTTTTTCTTGGCCTTGCCCAATGGCATGATCAGGGCCATGGAATGCTTCAATCAGTCCTGCTTCGATCCGCCACGCCGCCCCATTACCGAAGCTTGGGCAGCGACGGGGCTATCCCTATCGCGGATGGAAACAAAGCTGATCCCCGGCACCGAGCTGTGGCGCATCGGCAGCAGTTCAGCGAGTTGGGTCTCCAACGCCACCTCGCCGTGGTGGATGAGTCGCGCGACCTTCGACTACATGCTCACCACAGCGGAAAAGGTCGCTGGTGACGACCATCGGCTAGACCGGACCTTCAGGCGCCTCAGCCGGATGAAGCTGGCCATGCTCCCCAGTTGGGGCGGCAAGGCCGATCTCGTCGTCCGATGTGTGCTCCGCGGCAGGGCCCGCATCTTCAACGGCCGCGGAACCATGGTGGAGGACAACCGCGACAACGCCCACCTCCGCGCCCTGGGCGCCTTCGAGATCGAGCAAATCTTCCTCCCCGGCCTGTCCTTTCCGGACGTGGCCGCGGCGGACCGGTTGCATCTCGCCTTTGAACGTCTGCCAGACCCGCGATGGCAGGAGCACGTCGAAGTCAGGAGCTTCGACGCCGCCTCGTATTTTGCCCGATGAAATCCGCCCTTTTTTGGAGGTGAATCCGGGCCTATCCTTCCTTGCAACAACGGAGGACACGGCGATGCTGGATCATGCGGGGCTGGTGCCCGTCAGCGGGGCGCCCCTATGGTACGGCCGGGACCTCGCGGGCCGGGACGACTGGGTGCGCCATCTGACCGCAGCCGAGATCGCCGAGTTGGAGACGGCCGTGGCCCGGCTGGACGCCACGGGGATCGACATTGCCGAGATCGGCCCGCAGCACCTCCAGGTGCCCGGCCTGCAAGGGCTGATCGACGAGATCCGCACCGGCACCCTGCACGGCCGCGGCTTTATCCTGGTACGTGGCGTGCCGGTGCAGGCCTGGAGCCAGCGCGCCTGCGCCATCGCCTATTTCGGCCTCGGCACCCTGCTGGGCGAACCCGTCTCGCAGAACGCCCAGGGGCATATCCTGGGTCACGTTCAGGATATCGGCGGCGACTACAGCAAGCCCGATCACCGCGGCTACCAGACGACGGCGCGCCTGGCCTACCACAGCGATGCGACCGATGTTGTCGGCCTGCTTTGCCTTAAGCCGGCAAAGGCCGGCGGCAAGTCCAGCCTGGTCAGCAGCTGGGCGTTGTACAACGAGATGCTGGCCCGCCATCCTGAATTGCTGCCGGAGCTGCTGAAGCCGGCCGAGATGGCGCTGTAATTCACGCCGAGCGTCGT
>CAXTJY010000272.1:0-4025 GCA_964244395.1 uncultured Rhodovarius sp. | reverse complement strand
CTGAAGCCGGCCTATCGCGACCGCCGCGGCGAGGTGCCGGCGGGGCGTGACCCCTGGTATGCCGTGCCGATCTTCAACCCGATGCGGGATGGCGGCCTGGTCACCACCTATGTCCGCAGCACGATGAAGAAGGCACAACGCTTCGATGCGGTGCCGCGCCTCACCCTTGCGCTGGAGGCCGCCTGCGACGCGCTGGACCGGTTGGCGGAGGACCCCGCCATCCATCTCGACATGGATTTCCGGCCCGGCGACATCCAGTTCGTCAACAACCACTGGCTCATGCATTCCCGCACCGGCTTCGAAGATTTTGCCGAACCGGAAAAACGACGCCATCTGTTCCGGCTATGGCTGGCTTGCCCTGATGGCCCTTCCTTGCCGGCCAGCTTCACCGATGCCTGGCAAGGCGCCACGCAGAATGGGCGGCCTGCCGGTATTCGCGTGCCGGGAGTGGCGCTGTCCGCGCCGCTGGAAGGGCATTGGTGAGGCTGTCGCGCCACATCCCCACGAAACCCGACGAGCAACTAGGCGTTACGATCATTGCTGTCGGCATCTTCACGTGCCTCCGCGCCGACTTTGTTTGACATGCCCACCCCAATCTGCGCGGAGTAGCCCCGCGTGACGACAAAAAAGGATAACGTGAATGCCCGTCGGGACAGTTAAGTGGTTCAACGCTACCAAAGGCTTCGGGTTCATCACCCCGCCGAGTGGTGGCAAGGACGTCTTCGTGCACATTACTGCCGTGCAGAAGGCCGGGCTCCAGGGCCTGCAGGAGAATCAGAAGATCGAATACGAAGTCGCAATGGAGCGCGGCAAGGAAGCGGCGATCAACCTTAAGCCCATCTGAGACGATGAGCTGAAGGACTGGACGAGGCGGTGCCTAGCGCCGCCTTGCCAGCGCCCGCTTGATAAGCGCCGCTGAGCAAGCGCTGCACTAACCCAAAAAATGCCATTCCGTGGCGACCAACGGGTCGATCAGCCGTGCCATATCCGCCCGAAGCCGCGCCATGCCGATATGCGGCTCGATGCGCGCCTCATCCATGTAAAGCGGCCGGGCGACCTCCAGCTGCAGGACATGCACGCCTTCGCGCGGGCGCCCGTAATGCCGGGTGATGTACCCTCCGGCGTAGGGGTCGTTGCGCTGCACCCGATAGCCGAAGCCTGACAAGGTGTTTTCCACCAGCCGCGTCGCCCGCGGCGCGCAGGTCGTGCCATGCGCATCGCCCAGCACCATGTCGGGTGGCGTACCCTGATGGCTGGGATGCGTCGGCATCGAATGGCAGTCGATCAGAAGGCAATGGCCGAATTGCTCGCGCGTCTCGGCGATCAGGGCCGCCAGCGCGGCGTGATAGGGCTGCCAGCAATGCCGGATACGCGCCTCCGCCTCGGCGAAAGGCAGTTTCCGGCGGTAGATTCCCTCGCCATTCGCCACCACCCGGGCGATGGTGCCGAGGCCGGCGCCCACCCGTGGGCTGGCGCTGTTCACCCAATTCGGAAGCGGCGAGTCGAACATGCCGGGGTCCAGTTCCCACGGCTCCCGGTTGGCATCGCAGTAGGCGCGCGGAAAATTGGCCGCCAGCAAAGGAGCGCCGAGCTCCGGCGCCGCGCCGAACAACTCATCGACGAAGCTATCCTCGGAGCGCCGCAGCGCCAGCGGGTCCAGCCTGGCATTGGCAACGAACTCGGCTGGATAGTCCCGGCCGGAATGCGGCGAGGCGAAGATCACCGGGCTCACCGGCCGCGTCGGGCGGACAAGCGTGAAGGCCACCACCGCGGTCGGCGAAACGGCGCATTCCAGTGTGGCTGGATGAATGTCCATGGTCAGGCTTGGATATGGCCATAGCCGGGCCCCCGTGTCACGCACGGGGTTGTGCGGCCGGATGCCGCACGCTATCCCATCGCCACGGCCCGGGCGCGTAGCTCAGCGGTAGAGCATCGCCTTGACATGGCGGGGGCCACAGGTTCGATCCCTGTCGCGCCCATTCCTGCCGGTCCATCCCCCTTTCTGAGCATCAGGCCTGTGTTTGAGCTTGCACGGGGAATTCGACGCGTGCGTTGAGCCGAGCACCTTGCGCCGCGGTACGCGTAGACGAGGGCCACTCCTACCTTTCACCCCCTCTTCATGGTTTGCAGCAGTTCTTGCCCATGGGCAATCCATACCTAGTAACGTCTCATTTTCTTCGTGCATGATTTTAAACCGGACCTTGGTTTAGTTATTCATTCACCGCATCCGCGGCAATACAGCCAGGAAGAAGAAGCGATCGCTCACCCCGATTTCTTCGCTTCACTGGAAAAATTGCCGAGGAATCCGCGTGATGACCAGCGCCGCTGATGAGCCATGGCTAAACGTTCTCTGGCAATTCGCCGATTACGCCGGTGGCTCAAGGGTCAAATCCGCCTGGCAGCATGCCTCTGGGCGCGGCGTCCATGTCGGCATCATCGATGACGGGATCGACTCCCGGCATGTGGAACTGGTCGGTCAGCTCGAAGCCGGCCGCTCCTTCGACCTGCTCGGCGGCGAGGCCGGCTTCAGCCTCGCCGGCGGTACCCATGGTACTGCCGTGGCCGGCGTCATCGGCGCCGCGGCAGATGGCCTCGGCCTGGTGGGCGTCGCGCCCGGCGCCACTATGGGCATGCTGAAGGTCGGCTTCGGCAGCGGCGGGCTGGAACTGCTGGAGGCCGCCCTGGCGCAGACCGCCCATTTCGACGTCAGCAACTGCTCCTGGGGCTTCGTCGACAACTACGTCGATCCAGCGGCCACGCCCGCGCTGGCCGCAATGCAGGACGACATCCGCCATGCCGCATTGGAAGGCCGCGGCGGGCTGGGCAGTGCCGTTGTCTTCTCCGCCGGCAACAGCAGGGCGAGCGGCGGCTGGACGTCCGCACACGCCCTGCAAGGCCAGGCGGAGGTCATCACGGTGGCGTCAGTGGACTGGCGCGGCAACGTGTCCTCTTTCTCCACCCAGGGCCCGTCCATCCTGGTCGCCGCGGGCGGCGAACAGGTCTGGACGCTGGATGCCACTGGCGATGCGGGCTTTACCGCCGGCGACTACGCCCGTGTCTCCGGCACCTCGTTCGCGGCCCCCCTCGTCACCGGCATCGTCGCCCTGATGCTGGAGGCCAATCCAGGCCTGGGCCTACGCGACATCCAGGAAATCCTGGCCGTCAGCGCGGAGCAGACCAGCGGCACGGTCACCCGCAACGCCGGCCACCTGCTCAATGGCGGCGGGCTGGCCTTCTCCAACGACCTGGGCTTCGGCGTGGCGCGGGCGGACCGGGCGGTGCGGCTTGCGGAGACCTGGCTGGTCGGTACGGCCGCACATGACTTCCACAATGCGGCGCATCTGCACGCCTCCGGCTTTGCCGCCGACGGCGGCCTTGATTTCAGCCTGGGCGGCATGAATGTCCAGAAGGTCACCCTCTCCATAGCTCTGCCGAAAGCGGCATGGGGCCATGTCAGCCTAGACCTCATCTCGCCCGGCGGCACGGTCAGCCGGCTGCTCGACGCCGGCGTCGCCACCGGCGCACCGGACTCGGACGCCTGGGATCTCGTCTCCAACGCCTTCTGGGGTGAGGCCGCGGCCGGCACCTGGCATCTGCGCTTCACCGCCCTGGACGGAACCGTTTTGGCGCCGCCCGCCGCGAGCCTGGAACTGCTGGGCGACAGTGCCGGCCCCGCCCGCTTCATCCTGACCGACGCCCTGGTGGGTCAGACGCTGGCACTCACCGGCCCGGCCATCATCGATGCCGCCGCCGCCGACGGTGCGCTGCAGCTCGACCTCTGGAGCAGCGTGGGCGCGCTGGGTGGGCGGACATTCCAGCTCCAGGGTGGCGCCTGGGCCGGGACGGTCATCGGCGGCACCGGGGCCGATTGGCTCGCCGGCACTGATGCCGCCGAGCGGCTGTGGGGCGGTGAAGGCGACGACCAGCTGTTCGGCCGCGACGGCGCCGACCTGCTGAATGGCGGCCTCGGCACGAACCTGCTCGACGGTGGCGCCGGTTGGGACGAAGCCAGCTTCGGTACCTCC
>CAXTJY010000271.1:0-5994 GCA_964244395.1 uncultured Rhodovarius sp. | reverse complement strand
CGAGGCCCTGCTGGTGGTGATGGACGTCGAATGCCTGATGCGGCTGAGCTGAAGGAAAGCGCGATGAGCACGGAATGCCTTGTGGTGGATGACAGCGCGGTGGTGCGCAAAGTGGCGCGCCGCATCCTGGAGAAGCATGGCTTCGCGGTGCGCGAGGCGGCGGATGGCCAGCAGGCGCTGGATGCCGTGGGTGACGCCATGCCCGATCTCGTGCTGCTGGACCGCAACATGCCGGTGATGGACGGCATCGAATTTTTGCGCGCGCTGCGCCTGGAATACGGCGCCGGCGAACCCCGGGTGGTGATGTGCACCACCGAGGCGGCGGCGGAGAAGATCATGGAGGGGCTGGAGGCCGGCGCCGACGAATACGTCATGAAGCCGTTCGACGAAGCCATCCTGATGGACAAGCTGGCGCAGGTGGGCTTCGGTCCGCCCGACGCATGAACGCGCCTCCTCTGCGGGTCATGCTGTGCGACGACAGCGCGGTCGTGCGCGGCGCGCTGGCGCGGCTGCTTCAGACCGACCCGGCCATCCGCGTTGTGGCGCGGGTGGAAAATGGCCGCGCCGCGCTGGATGCCCTGCAAGCCGCGGCGCCGGCGGACCGCGCGGAGGTGATCCTGCTCGACCTGGAAATGCCGGTGATGGACGGCATGACGGCGCTGCCGCTGCTGTTGAAGACGAACCCGCGGCCGGTAGTGATAGTGGCCAGCGCGCTCAGCCAGCGCGGCGCCAGCCAGACGATGGCGGCGATGGGAGCCGGCGCGTCCGATTACATTCCCAAGCCCAGCGCGGCGCTCGGCGGCATGGCCGACCCTGCGTTCCGCGCTGAGCTGCTCGCCAAGGTGAAGGGCTGGGGGCGGATGCGCGCCAGGCCCACCGCCGCGGCTCCGGTGCGGGCCGGCACGCTGCGGGTGCAGCCGCGCGCCATCGCCATCGCCTCCTCCACCGGCGGGCCGCAGGCGTTGGCCAGCCTGATCGGCAAGCTGCCGCGCAACCTGGCGGTGCCGGTGCTGGTCACCCAACACATGCCGCCGGGCTTCACAGCCATGCTGGCGCAGCATCTGGACAGTCTGGGCGGTCCGCGTTGCTCCGAGGCGGTGGAGGGCGAGGCGCTGCGGCCGGGGCATGTCTTCGTCGCGCCCGGCGACCGGCACATGATTCCGCGCGCCAGGCCCGGCGGCCCGGCGATCAGCCTGACGACCGATCCGCCAGAGAATTTCTGCCGCCCCGCCGCCGACCCGATGCTGCGGGCAATGGCCGCCCTGTATGGCCGCGACCTGCTGGCGGTGGTGCTGACCGGCATGGGCCAGGACGGGCTGCGTGGCTGCCAGGCGGTGACGGCCGCCGGCGGCGAGACGATCGCCCAGGACGAAGTCAGCAGCGTCGTCTGGGGCATGCCGGGTGCGGTGGCGAAAGCCGGCCTGGCCCGCATCCTGGCGCCGCCGGACGCCCTGGCCGGCCATATCCTGGCTGCCCTCATCCCCTCGCGTGCAAGGCTTTCGGCATGAATTCGGCGACCTTCCAGTTCCTGGCCGGCATCGTGAAGCAGCGCTCCGGCGGCGTGCTGACGGCGGACCAGGACTACATGCTCGACACCAGGCTGGCGCCGCTGCTGAAGCGGGAGGCGCTGCCCAGCCTGGACGCGCTGGCGATGAAGCTGCGAGGCCCCGGCGCCGACAAGCTGGCGCAGGAGATGACCGAGCTGCTGACCACCAACGAAAGCCACTTCTTCCGCGACGGCAAGCCGTTCGAGCATTTGAAGTCCATCCTGCCCGTGCTGCATCGCGCCAGGCCGGCCGGAACGCCCATTCGCATCTGGTCCGCCGCCTGCTCGACGGGGCAGGAGGCCTATTCGATCGCCATCCTGCTGGCCGAGGCGCAGGAGGTTGATCCGGGCATGAAGGCCCGCCGCTTCGAGATCATCGGCACCGATCTGACGATGGCTGTCCTGGAGCGGGCCCGCGATGCGGTATTCAGCCAGTTCGAGGTGCAGCGCGGTCTGCAGATTCGCCAGCTGATGAAACACTTCACGCAGATGGAAACGCGCTGGAAGGCCAAGGATCACTTGCGCGCCTTCACCCGCTTTCAGCAGGCCAATCTGTTGCACGATCAACGGGGGCTCGGCCGCTTCGACGTCATTTTCTGCCGCAACGTCCTGATCTATTTCGACCTGGCGACCAAGTCTCGGGTGCTGGGCGGCATTGCCGGGCAGTTGGCGCCGGATGGGGCGCTGTACCTGGGTGCGGCAGAGACGGCGCTGGGCATCACCGACCGGCTGGAGCCGCTGTTGGGCCAGCGGGCGGTCTATCGCCCGGCGTCGTCAGAACCCGTGCGCGCCCGGGCGTAGGCCAGGGCGAAGAGGCGCAACCGGCTGGCCAGCGGCTCGCCGGTCTCCGCCCGCGCCTCGTCCTGCGCCGCCACCAGCGCGGCGATTGGGCCGGGGGAGGCGGCGGCTTCCAGCACCGCCCAGAAGGCGGGTTCGAGCGCCACCGAAGTGCGGTGTCCGTTGAGGCTCAGGCTGCGCTTTTCCAGCATGGTTGGGTTCAGGCGGCACGAAGGCGCGGCGGCGGCTGAGCTCGTCCCGGCGGCGCGCAATCGGCACATCGTTCCGCCGCCATGAAGTGCAGGCTAGGGCGCCGTAACATGGGGGCCGAGCATCTCCTCCGGGCGCACCCAGCGGTCAAAATCCTCCGGTGTGACGAAGCCAAGCCTGGCCGCCGCATCGCGCAGGCTCAGCCCCTCCGCCAGCGCCAGCTTGCCGATCTTCACCGCCTTATCGTAGCCGATATGCGGGTTCAGCGCGGTCACCAGCATCAGCGACTTGCCGAGGTTTTCGGCGATGCGCGGCAGGTTTGGCTCCAACTTTTCCACCATGTGCTCGGCGAAGCTTTCGGCCGCATCGGCCAGCAGCGTGGCCGATTGCAGAACGGCGTGGATGATGACCGGCTTGAAGACGTTGAGCTCCAGATGCCCCTGCGCGCCGGCCACCGTCACCGTCGTCGTGTTCCCCATCACCTGGGCGCACACCATCGTCAGCGCCTCCGCCTGCGTCGGGTTGGTCTTGCCGGGCATGATGCTGCTGGACAGGCCGTCGGCCGGCACGGTCAACTCGGCGAGGCCCGACATCGGCCCGCTGCCCAGCAGCCGGATGTCGTTGCCGCATTTGTTGAGCGACACCGCCAGCACGTTCATCGCGCCCTGCAGTTCGACGAACACGTCATGCGCTGCCATCCCCTCGCCCGGGAGGTCGTTGGGGCGGTAGTGCAGGCCGGTGCGGCGGTGCAGCTCGATGCAGAAATGCCGGGCGAAATCCGCGTGGGTGTTGAGGCCGGAGCCCGCCGCCGTGCCGCCCTGTGGCAGCACCAACAGCCGCGGCAGCACGTCGCGCAACCGCGCCATACCCAGCTCGACCTGGCGCGCCCAGATGCGGAACTCGCCGCCCAGCGTCACCGGCACCGCGTCCATCATGTGGGTGCGGCCCAGCTTAACCACGTCGGCCCACTCGACGGCCTTGGCGGAGAGCGCCGCGCGCAACGTATCCAATGCGGGCAGCAGGCGGCCCGTCACCGCTTCGGCCGCGGCGATGTGCATGACGCTGGGAAAGCTGTCGTTCGACGACTGCCCCATGTTGACATGGTCGTTCGGGTGCACCGGCTTGCGGGTGCCCAAGGGCGAACCGAGCATTTGGTTGGCGCGGTTGGACAGCACCTCGTTGGCGTTCATGTTGGTCTGCGTGCCGCTGCCGGTCTGCCAGATGGGAAGCGGGAAGTCGGCGTCGCGCTCGCCGGCGATCACCTCGTCGGCGGCGGCGATGATGGGTTTCGCCAGCTCCTCCGGCAGCAGGCCGAGGGCACAATTGGCGCGGGCCGAGGCCCATTTCTGCAAGCCGACGGCGCGGATCACGCCGGGGGAGAATTTCTCGGTGCCGATGCGGAAGAGGAGGCGCGCCCGCTCCGTCTGCGGTCCCCACAGTCGGTCCGCCGCAATCTCGATGGTACCCAGACTGTCGGTTTCCGAGCGGGTCATGGGGCGGGGTGCTCCGCCATCCAGTGCCGCGCGATCTGTTCGCGCGTGGCCACCCACACATCCTCGCAGCCCGCGACGTGATTCAGGAAGCGCGCCAGCGCCGCGGACCGCGCTGGGCGGCCTGCGATGCGGCAGTGGATGCCGATGCTCATCATCCGCCCGCCCTCGCGCCGCAGCACGTCCAGGCTGTCGCGCAGGTGCTGCTCGTAGCCGTCATTGCTGCTGAAGCCGGGCGGGACGGCGAACTTCATATCGTTGTTGTCGAGCGTGTAGGGGATCACCAGCAGCGGCTTTCCATCCACGCGGACCCAGTGCGGCAGGTCGTCGTCATAGGCGTCGCTGTCATACAGGAAGCCACCATGCTCGGCGACCAGGCGGCGGGTGCGCGGGCTGATCCGGCCGGTGTACCAGCCGACCGGCGGGGTGCCGCAGAGCCGGGTGATTGTCTCGACGCAGCGCGCGATCTCGGCCCGTTCCGTCGCCTCGTCCATGGTGTGGTAGTCGATCCAGCGCCAGCCATGGCTCGCCACCTCGTGTCCCTGCGCAGTGAACGCTGCAGCGAGGTTCGGGTTGAGCTCCAGCGCGCGGCCGACGGCGTAGATGGTGGCGTGCAGGCCGCGCTCGGCCAGCAGCCGCAGCACCCGCCAGGCGCCGGCGCGGGCGCCGTAGTCGAACTGGCTTTCCACGGTGCGGTTGCGCTCGCCCAGCACCGGGCTGCCGCCGGGGACTTCATGCAGATACAGCTCGCTGCCGGCGTCGCCGTTCAGCACGGTGTTCTCGGCGCCTTCCTCGTAGTTCAGCACGATGCTGAGCGCCACGCGGGCACCGTTTGGCCAGCGCGGGTCAGGCGGGGTGGGGCCGTAGCCGGCGAGGTTGCGGGGGTAGGGGTCGTCGGCGGCCAGGATGGTCATCGCAACTCCGGCGCCGCCTCGGCATGCGCTAATTCTAGAGAGAGAGCACGAAGTCTGCGGCGCGCGGGCTGGTCAGTCACAGGCTTCCCTCGTCCCAAGCACGGATGGTGGCCAATGGGATGCCCTCATTGCGCCGGAGGCGCTCCAGTCAAAGCCCCTGTCCATGGTAGAGCCGAGCCTCCCGTTGTCCGGCCACCCGTGCCGAGATCAACCTCATATTGTCATGCCGCTCGGTGAATACCACGGACATCACGGTGTCGCCGCAGCGGCCGATGATGACCCCTCGATCTTCACCAGAGGCGAAACGCCGGTCCGGAAGCCGCGGCGTCCCACTCGAAGGCCACCTACCGAAGCTGCCGGGGCGAACTCAACCCGGCAAGCTCCGATCCGCCTCCCCCAGCGGCCGCTGCATCGTCACCACATCCACCCAGCGCCCGAACTTCATCCCCACCGCCCGCATCACGCCGATCTGCCGGAACCCCAGAGACAGGTGCAGGCCGATGCTGCCGACATTCTCGCTGTCACCGATCACCGCGATCATCTGCCGGAAGCCACGCTTGGCCGCATGGTCCAGCAGCGCCGCCACCAACGCCTTGCCCACACCC
The DNA here is from genome assembly GCA_964244395.1 of uncultured Rhodovarius sp. Classification (GTDB taxonomy): domain Bacteria; phylum Pseudomonadota; class Alphaproteobacteria; order Acetobacterales; family Acetobacteraceae; genus Rhodovarius. Next base: position 452 of record CAXTJY010000271.1, on the reverse strand, counting down.
TGCCCGCGCACGTCGTCGCGCACATAGATGCTGTCCTCGGCGGTGAAGCGGTAGGCGCTGCGGTCGCGATAGCGGGCGTAGTAGCCGTAGCCGGTGATTTGCCCGTCATTCTCGGTCACCATCCAGGCACAGCCATCGTTCTGCACCCGGGCCATGCGCAGCCCCAGCTCCGCCTCGTCCGGCGCCTCCTCCTCGAAGGTGCCGGTGCCGTGTGCGACATGGTGGGCGTAGATGGCGGTGATCGCCGGCAGGTCGGCTGGGGTGGCGTCGCGCGGGCTCACAGCCGCAGCTCCGCGGCGACTTTCTCGGCCAGGCGCAGCAGCATGCGGTCCCGCCCGGCGCTGGCCACAAGGGACAAGCCGATCGGCGCGCCGCGCAGCCTCGCCGCCGGGATGCTCACCTCCGGCAGGCCGCCCAGGCCGGCGATGGCGGTCACCCCCATGGTCCGCTCC
>CAXTJY010000270.1:0-5999 GCA_964244395.1 uncultured Rhodovarius sp. | reverse complement strand
AGGCCGACTGGATGTACTCGTTGATGGGCATCGACAGCATCTGGCCCGAGCCTCCCGACGGCACCAGGAAGGTGGTGCGCAGCGGGTTGGCGCGGGAAAAGCCAGCTTCCGTCACCAGCCGCCGCGCACGGTCCGGGTCGTGGCTCACCCGGAAGGTTGGGGTGCCGTACCAGGGCGAGGTCGGGTCGACCACGCCGGTCGCCGGTTTGGCCAGGCCGTTCATCAGGGCCACGATCTCCTCGCGGTTGATCGCCAGATTCGCGGCCTGGCGCAGCCGCAGGTCGCGCCAGGGCGAGCCCTCCAGCAGGCTGAGGTGGTAGTTCCAGACGTGTGGCGTGACGTTCTCGCTGATCCGCGCGCCGGCCTGCCGCAGGCGCGGCACCAGGTCGGGCGAGGGGTATTCGATCAGATCCACTTGGTTGGTGAGCAGGGCGTTGGTTCGCGTCGTATCCTCCGGCGCCACGACCAGGATCAGCCGATCCACCTTGGGCATCCGCGCCGGGTTCCAGTAGGCGGTGTTCTTCACCATCTCGGCCCGCTCGCGCGGCACCAGGCGCGTCAGGCGGAACGGGCCGGTGCCCGAGGGTTCGGAGGCGAAGCGTTCCCAGCTGCGGCCGAGCCGCTCGTATTGCGCCGGGGAGGAAATCAGGAACCACAGCATCTGGTAGGGGAAGATGCTGTCCACCGTGCGGGTGGTGACCTCCACCGTCATGTCGTCGAGCTTGCGCCAGGACGCGACGGAAGGGAGCCGCGGGCGGACCTGGGCGGCCTGCCGGTTGTCGAAATGCGGCGCCTGCGGGTTCAGCACCTTCTCGAAATTCCAGATGACGGCATCGGCGTTGAAGGCGCTGCCATCGTGGAATGTCACTCCCGGCCGCAGCTTGAAGGACCACTTGGTGCGGTCCGCCGGGTCCGTCGCCCATTCGGTGGCGAGGCCGGGGACCAGCTTGCCGGGGCGGTTGGCCACGTCCATCTCCCACGCCACCAGCGGGTCGTAGAGGGTGTAGCCGGTGAACTGGTAGGCGCCGGCGCCGCGGTCAGGCTGGCCCGTGGTCTGCGGAATGTCGGCCAGGGAGATGGCGTAGCGCAGCGTGCGCTCGGTTTGGGCTGCTGCGGGCGCGAATGGCGCGGTGCTGGGCAGCAGGGCGGCGCTGGCGGCGGTGGCTGCGATGAGGTCGCGGCGGGAATGCGTCATTGCGGAGCGTCCATGAACGAGGTCGGTCCTGCCGCTTGCAAGCGCGGTGCCACCGGCCTGCGGCGCCGGCCGACGAGGCTTCCCAACAGTTGAAACCGCGCCAGGGGCGCCGCGTTGCTGCGGCGGTGGCCCGGCGCATGGGCCTTTAAGGATAGAGGATTGACCGTCATGGCCCGCGAGAAGAACGACCCGGCGCAGCCGAAATTCAAGGTGGAGTACAAGGAGATCCAGCCTTACGGCAGCCTGAAGGCGCTGCCATTGGCGCTGGAGGATAATGCCCGGAAGCAGAGCGTGGCGCTGCTGAACCAATTGCTGGCCGACACCATGACGATCCGCGACATGTACAAGAAGCACCATTGGCAGATGTCGGGCGCCACCTTCTATCAACTGCATTTGTTGCTGGACAAGCACTACGAGGAGCAGGCTGAGTTGGTGGACATGATCGCCGAGCGGATCATGGCACTGGGCGGCATCAGCATCGCCATGGCGGCGGATGTGGCGGAGATGACCCGCGTGCCGCGCCCGCCCAAGGGCCGCGAGGATGTGCCGACCCAGCTGTCGCGGCTGCTGGAGGCGCATGAGATCATTCTGAAGCAATGCCATGAGGGCGCCGAGGCGGCGGATGAGGCAGGCGATGACGGCACCAACGATATGCTGGTGAGCAACGTGATCCGCACCAACGAGCCGCAGGTGTGGTTCATCGCCGAGCACCTGGCCGAGACGGTGCTGGTGAAGCCGGAGAAGTAGAGAGCACTTCGCTCGATGCAGAGAAAATTAATGCTGCTGGATTGACTGCATACCCCGCTCGCGCAAGCGTGAGTGCGTTGAGCGGGGATGCGGTCCATGGGCCATCGTTTGAATTTGCCTCTTCAGTCCCTTGGACAGATGACAGCGGCGGTCGCTGCGCTGTTGCTTGGGGCGGGCTGCGTTCCGGTGGCCGCGCCTGGGCAGGGGTGCCAGGCGGCGGCGAGCCCGGTCATGTCCATGCCGCAAATTCGCGGTGTTCCCTTTCAGATGACGCAGGCTGTCCGGCAGATGCAGGGTCAGGCCAATGCGGCGCAGGCTCGGCAGGCGGCGGAGTGCGCCCAGGCAGAACGCCAGGCGCGGATGCCGCGCATCGCATCAGCCTCCTACACCGGCGAACTCACACCCATCGACGATGCGCGCCGCCTCTTCTGCGGCCAGAGCCTGACGCTGGAAGCGCCGGTCCGACAGATGGGGACTGTGATCCGCACCGAACGGGTGGTCATGTACCTGGCGGCGGACGGCAATTCCTACTCGGAAACCTGGACCAACCGGCCGTGGTCGGGTGATGGCGGCGCCCTGTGCCTGGGGGCTGGCGCGACGCAAAGCTGCCGTCCGGCCTATCGGGACAGCGTGGGCCAGGTATTCCTGAAGGACGAGCGGAACGTCTATCTGCATGTCAGCGAGATCGCCCGCGGTGACACCCATCAGGTAAGGCAGGCCTATGCGCAGTATATGCGGAACCAAAGGCAGGCGCAGGCACGTCGGGACGAAGCGGTCGGCCTGCTCGCTGGCTTCCTGGTCTCGGCAATGATGAGCAGCGGCAGCGGTGGCGGCGGAAGTCCATCCAGAGGCCGAAACGACCCCAACGACGTCTACCTCGTTACGCGGCCGGGCAGCGCGTCGAGTGCGCCGGCCCCCTCCGCGCCGCCGATCAGCTCCTTCTACGGCAGTTGCCACAACCCCATGGGCTGCTGATCAGGCCCGCCCGGCCGCCTTGTCCGCCTCATATCGCGCCTTGTTCTCCGCATTCGCGGGGTAGAGGCCGGGCAACGCCATGCCGGCATCCACCTGGACCATGATCCAGGCCTCCAGGCGTTCCTGCTCGACGCATTCATCGGCGATGGCGTCGGCCATGTCGGCCGGGATCAGCACCGCCCCGTCCGCATCCGCCACGATGATGTCGCCCGGGAACACCGCGACGCCGCCGCAGCCGATGGGCTGCTCCCAAGCGACGAAAGTCAGCCCTGCCACGCTGGGCGGCGCCGCGCCGCCGGCGCACCACACCGGCAGGCCGGTGCCGTTCACCCCGGCCACGTCGCGCACGGCGCCGTCGGTGATCAAGGCCACCACGCCGCGCTTGGCCAGCCGGGCGCACAGGATGTCACCGAAGATACCGGCATCCGTCACCCCCATCGCATCGGCCACCGCGATGCAGCCTTCCGGCATCGCCTCGATGGCGGCGCGGGTCGAGATCGGGCTGGACCAGCTGGCGGGGGTGGCCAGGTCCTCGCGCGCCGGGACGAAGCGCAGGGTGAAGGCGGGGCCGACCAGCCGCACTCCCTTGGCCGCCGGCGTGAACGGTGCGGCGCCGCGCATCCAGACGTTCCGCAGGCCCTTCTTCAGCAGCACCGTGGTCAGCGTGGCGGTGGTGATCTTCTCCAGCTTGGCTTTGGTATCGGGGCTCATGGGGTCTCCTTCAGTTTGGCGATGGCGCGGGCCGCCAGAATGGCGGGCTGCCGGGTGATGTCGAGCAGGATGGCGTGCTCTTCCGGCGCAGGGGGCTCCAGCGTGGCGAATTGGCTGGCCATCAGGCTGGGCGGCATGAAGTGGTCGGGGCGGGCCGCCTGCCGGGCGGCGATCAGGTCGGGCTCGCCGGCCAGGTGCAGGATGCGCAGCCCCGGTACGTGGCCGCGCAGCCGGTCGCGATAGTCCCGCTTCAGCGCCGAGCAGCCGATGATGCCGCCGCCGGCGCGGGCGGCCAGCCAGGCGCCCAGCGCATCCAGCCAGGGCAGGCGGTCGGCGTCTGTCAGCGCCTCGCCGCGGGCCATCTTGGCAACATTGGCAGGCGGGTGAAAAGCATCCGCATCGGCGAAGGGGATGGCCAGCGCCTCGGCCAGCACGGCACCCACGGTGGATTTTCCGCTGCCGGAGACACCCATGAGCAGAAGCTGGAAGCTCACTTCGGCTCCAGATGCCCGCCGAAGCCATGCCGCATCGCGCTCAGCGCCTTGTCGGCGAAGCTGGCCTCCTGCCGGCTGCGGAAGCGGGCGAACAGCGCGGCGGCCAGCACGGGCGTGGGAATGGCGTTCTCCACCGCGGTGTCCACCGTCCAGCGGCCCTCGCCGCTGTCGCTGACGCGACCGGTGTAGTTCGCCAGGTCTGGCTGCTGCGCCAGGGCGGCGGCGGTGAGGTCGAGCAGCCAGGAGCTGACCACGCTGCCACGTCGCCAGACTTCCGTCACTTCCGCCACATCGATCGCCAGCGGGCCGTTCTTCAGCAGGTCCAGCCCTTCCGCCATTGCCTGCATCATGCCGTATTCGATGCCGTTATGGACCATCTTGGTGTAGTGGCCGGCGCCTGGACCGCCGCAATGCAGCCAGCCCTGGTGCGCGGTGGTGGCTGCGGTGCGCTGCGGGTTCGGCGGGGCCGCGGCCTCGCCGGGGGCCAAGGCCTCGAAGATCGGCGCCAGGCGGGCCACCGCGGCCTCGGCGCCGCCGATCATCAGGCAATAGCCGCGCGCCAGGCCCCAAACGCCGCCGGAGGTGCCGACATCGAGGTAGTGAATGCCCTGCGCGGCGAAGACGCCGGCCCGGGCGGCACTGTCCTTCCAAAAGGAATTGCCGCCCTCGATGACCACGTCGTCGGCGTCGAGCATCGGCAGGAGTGCATCCAGCGTGGCCTGGGTGACGGCGCCGGAGGGCAGCATGACCCACAGCGCGCGCGGCCGGGCCAGCCCAGCGACCAGCGTTGCCAGGTCTGCAGTGGGGGTGGCGCCTTCGGCCGCCAGCCCGAGCACCACCTCAGCATCCATGTCGAACACCGGGCAGCTATGCCCCGCCCGCAGCAGCCGCCGCGCGATGTTGCCGCCCATTCGGCCAAGGCCGATCACTGCCAGTTCCATGCGCTTCGCCTCCGCATCCCATCCGGTATCATGCCGGCAGCCTCAGCGCGCCGCTACCGTTCGGCGAAGGCGAGCCGCCGCATGCCGGAAGGCCGCGAGGAGCCTGGCCGCGCCCAGGCCCGCGGCCGCTTGCCGAGTCGCATCCCAGCTTATCGGTCGGCGAACGCCAGCTTCGCAGCAAGCCCGCCGAAGGCGGCAGCGAAGCCGCGCCGCAGCCAGGCCAGCACACGCGGCCGCGCCGCCACCTGGTCCCGCATCGCCGCGGCACACAGGCCGTACAGCGCGAAGACCACGAAGGTGACGGCCATGAAAACCAGGCTGAGCCAGGCCATCGTGGCCAGCGGCGCCGGGTCTGAAGCCTCGATGAACTGCGGCAGGAAGGCGACGAAGAACACCGACAGCTTGGGGTTCAGGATGTTCAGCAGGATGCCGTCGCGCAGCACTCGGCCGGGGCTGACCGGCGTGGCCACGCCATCGAAGCGCAAGCTGCCGGTGTCGCGCAGCATCTGCACCGCCATGAACAGCAGGTAGGCGATGCCGGCGCATTTCACCGCCTGGAAGGCGACGGCACTGGCATGCAGCAAGGCGGCCAGCCCGGTCAGTGCGGCGGCGATGTGCGGCAGCGTGCCCAGCGTGCAGGCGAAGGCGGCCAGCAGGCTGGCCCGGCGGCCGCGCGCCAGCCCCGCCGCGATGGTGTAGATCGCGCCGGTGCCGGGGGAGGCCACGATCAGCAGGGTGATCAGCAGGAAATCGGGCGACATGCCGGCAACCTGTCGGGCGCCTTCGGGCCGGTCAATGCTCGTCCATTGGCCCGCCCCCCACCCATCGCTATATCCGCCGCCATGAACTGGATCAGCGAATGGGCGCTGCCCAAGATCAAGACGCTCTTCGGCGGCCCGCGCGAAGTGCCGGAGAACCTCTGGCACAAATGCCCGG
>CAXTJY010000269.1:0-6016 GCA_964244395.1 uncultured Rhodovarius sp. | reverse complement strand
ACCACATCCCGGGGCATCCGCCTCGCTTTGCAAAGGACCGACTGAGCCATGGCTCTTCAACCCGACTACCGCTACGGCGCGGGGCCCAGCTGGGGCCGCGGCGCCGCGACCGACGCTGCCGCCATCGATGCCGGGCTGCGGGCCTACATGCTGCGCGTGTACAACTGGATGGCCAGCGGCCTGCTGCTGACCGCCGTTGTCTCCTACGCCATCGCCTCGATGCCGGAGGTGGCGTCGATGTTCTACACGGTGGTGCGCACGCCGCGCGGCATCGCGACGGCGCCGACGATCCTGGGCTGGGTGGCGATGTTCGCGCCTCTGGCCTTCGTGCTGGCATTGAGCTTCGGCATCAACCGAATGAGCAAGAGCACGGCGCAAGCGCTGTTCTGGTTGTTCTGCGCGGCTATGGGCGCGTCGATGGCGAACATCTTCGCCATCTACACCAAGACGTCGATCGCCAGCACGTTCTTCGCGACCTCCGGCATGTTCGCGGCGATGAGCATCTGGGGCTACACGACGGGCAAGGATCTGTCGAAGATGGGCAGCATCATGATGATGGGCCTGATCGGCATCATCATCGCGTCGCTGATCAACATCTTCCTGCAGAGCTCGGCTCTGGCCTTCGCGGTGAGCATCATCGGCGTGGTGGTATTCTGCGGCCTGACGGCTTGGGACACGCAGCGGATCAAGAACGACTACGTCGAGTTCGCCTATGCCGAGGGCACGGACGAGGCCGGCAAGCGGAGTGTGATGGACGCCTTGGGGCTGTACCTGAACTTCGTGAACCTGTTCCAGATCCTGCTGCAGTTCATGGGCGTGCGAAACCAGGATTGAGGTCTCGCGCTGACAGAAAAGCCCCGGCGGAGCAATCCGCCGGGGCTTTTTTTTGAGGGCGCCGCGGCGTATGATGCCTTCAGGCGCGGGCGTAGTTCAGCGGTAGAACGTCAGCTTCCCAAGCTGAATGTCGTGGGTTCGATTCCCATCGCCCGCTCCATCCCCCGCCGCCAATCCGCCGGTTCGATGCCGTGCACCTCGTTGATCCGCGCGCAATCCAGGCGGCTATCGGCCGGCCGACGCGCTGGAGTCGGGTATTCGGCCGTGGTGATCGGCACCACTCGTACCGACCGACCTGCCGCCGCGAAGATCGCTTCGGCAAATCCGTGCCACGTCGTCCAGGGTGCCCCGGTCAGGTGGAAGACCCCGCAGCCTTCCCCAGCCACCAGTCGCGGTACCAGCTGCACCACCGCATCGGCCAGGTCGTCGGCGAAGGTCGGCGCGCCCTGCTGGTCCGCCACCACCCGCAACTCGTCGCGCGTCTCCCCCAGTCGGAGCATGGTCTTGAGGAAGTTGTGCCCGGTCGCGCTGCAGACCCACGATGTCCGCAGGATGATGTGCCGCGGGTTGGCCGCCGCCACCGCCCGCTCGCCCGCCAGCTTGCTGGCACCGTACACGCCCAGGGGTGACGGCGTGTCGTCCTCCCGCCACGGCCCGCTCGTGCCGTCGAACACATAGTCGGTCGAAAAATGCAGGATGGCGGCGCCCGCTGCTGCTGCCGCCTCGGCGAGCAGGCCAGGGCCGCGTGCATTGATCGCGTAGGCCAGGTCGCTCTGCGTCTCCGCCGCGTCCACCGCCGTGTAGGCGGCCACGTTCACCACCACCTGCGGTCGCACTGTTGATACCGCCGCCTCGATCGAGGCAGCGTCCGTCAGGTCCAGCTCCGGCGCTTCCATGATCTCGAACGGCCAACCCGTCGCCGGCAGTGCCGCCGCCAGCGCGCTGCCCACCTGTCCGGTCCGGCCCACCACCAGAACCCGCGGCATCACCAGGCCTCGGGGGGGTCGAATTCTGCCAGCAACGGCGCCACGCGGTCCTTGTCGGACAGCAAGGCGTCCCCGGCCAGGGGCCAGGGGATGCCGATGGCTGGGTCATCCCAGCGGATAGCCGCATCCGCCGCCGCGTCATAGGGCGCGTCCACCTTGTACAGCACCTCGGTGTCCGGCGTCAGCGTGCACAGCCCATGCGCGAAGCCGCGGGGAATCCAAAGCTGGCGCCAGTTCTCGGCCGAAAGCTCGGCGCTGATGAAGCGCCCGAGGGTCGGCGAGCCGCGCCGCAGGTCCACCGCGACGTCGAAGATCGCGCCGCGCACGCAGCGCACCAACTTGCCCTGCGCCGAAGGCGGGCGCTGGAAGTGCAGGCCGCGTATCGTGCCCGCCACCCGGCTCAGCGAATGATTGTCCTGCACGAAGCGCGTCGGCACGCCCAGCTCCTCCAGCCAGGCATCCTTCCACACTTCGCTGAAGAAGCCTCTGGCATCCTCGAAGCGCCGGGGTTCCAGCAACAGCGGCCCCTCGATGTCGAAGCGGCTGATCATTCGAACTCTCCATCCGCCAGCGCGAGGATGTATCGGCCATAGGCGGTCTTGGCGGTGCCGCGCGCCCGCAGCGCCTCCCGGCTCAGGAAGCCGCGGCGGAAGGCGATTTCTTCCGGGCAGCCGATCTGCAGGCCCTGGCGATGCTGGACCGTCTGCACGAAGGTCCCGGCCTCCAGCAGGCTGTCCGGCGTGCCGGCATCCAGCCAGGCGGTCCCGCGGCCTAGCCTCTCGCAGCGCAGGGCATCCAGCTCCATGTAGCGCAGGTTAAGGTCAGTGATCTCCAGCTCACCGCGCGCCGAAGGGGCGAGGGCGGCGGCCAGCTCGGTCACCCGGCTGTCGTAGAAGTACAAGCCGATCACCGCCCAATCGGATTTCGGCGCGGCGGGCTTTTCTTCAAGCGAGATCACTCGCCCGCTGGTATCGAACTCGGCCACGCCGTAACGCTCGGGGTCGGCCACGCGATAACCGAAGACCGTGGCATGGCCTTCGTCGGCCCGCGCGGCGGCGGCGGCGAACTGGGTCGTCAGCCCCTCGCCATAGACGATATTATCGCCCAGCGCCAAAGCGCAGGGCTGCCCGTCGATCCAATCCGCCCCGATCCGGAAGGCTTGCGCGATGCCGTCCGGCGAAGCCTGCTCCGCATAGGTGAGCGAGATCCCAAAGGCCGAGCCGTCGCCCAACAGGCGCTCGAATTGCGGCAGGTCATGCGGCGTGGAGATCAGCAGAATCTCGCGAATGCCCGCCAGCATCAGGGTGCCAAGCGGGAAATAGATCATCGGCTTGTCATAGACAGGAAGGAGCTGTTTGGAGCAGGCCAGCGTCACCGGGTGCAGCCGGGTGCCTGAGCCGCCGGCCAGCAGGATGCCTTTCAAATGAGGGGGCCTTTCGTCGGATCGATGCGGAGCCTGACGATAGCGTGACGGAAACTCTGGTGGAAGGCCCGGCGCGGTTGCGGCGGGGCGATGGCCGGGCTAGCCCCGCACCGTGCAAGCGTCACCCGACCCGATCTCGCGCTGGGCCAGGCGGCCATGGCTGACAGCGCTCGGGCTCGGCGCCGCCTCGGCGCTGGCGCTGCCCCCGCTGCACGCGATCCCGCTGCTGTTGCTGACGTTGCCGGCGTTGTTGGGCCTTCTGGCCGCCGCGCCGACGCCCCGCCGGGCTGCGCTGATCGGCCTGGCCTTCGGCTGGGGGCACCACATCGTGGGCCTGTACTGGGTGACGCATGCGCTGTTCACCGACCTGGCGAGCTGGTGGTGGCTGGTGCCGCTGGCGGCGCCCGGGCTGGCGGTGCCGGTGGCACTGTTCACCGCCATCCCCGCGCTGGCCGCGTTTTACGCGCCACCGGGATGGCGACGTGTCCTGGCCTTCGCCTGTGCATGGGTGCTGGCGGAAATGCTGCGAGGCGTGCTGTTCACCGGCTTCCCCTGGAACCTCATCGGCACCGTCTGGGCCTTTTCGGCGTTGCCGCTGCAGCCGGCTGCCTTCATCGGCGTGCATGGCCTGTCGCTGCTGACAGTGTTGCTGGCCTGCCTGCCTGCCCTGCGGGACTGGCTCTGGGCGGGCGTGGGCGTCGCCGTGCTCGCCATCTGGATGGGCTTCGGCGGCTGGCGTCTTGCCGAACCTGCGCCCCCGCACCAGCCGGTGCGCCTGGTGCTGGTGCAGGGCAACGTCGCGCAGGATGTGAAGTGGCAGGAGGATCAGCGCTTGCCCATCTTCCAGCGCTATCTGGCGCTGACCGAACTGGCCGCGCGGGAACAGCGCGAGGCCGATCCGCAATCGGCCATCGCGGTCATCTGGCCGGAGACGGCAAGCCCCTTCCTGCTGGCGCAGGACGAGCAGGCCCGTCGCCTCGCAGCGGCCGCGTTGCCGGAAAACGCTGTCCTGCTGGCTGGAGCCATCCGCGCGGAGTGGGGCCCCGACGGGCGGCTGGCACGCGTCTTCAACAGCCTGATCGGCGTCGGCCGCGATGCCTCCGTCCTGGCAGTCTCGGACAAGGTGCATCTGGTGCCGTTCGGCGAGTACATGCCGCTTGGTGGCCTGCTGCCCATCCGCATGGTGGTGGGCGGCATGGATTTTTCCGCTGGTCCAGGCCTGCGCAATCTTGCCATTCCCGGCCTGCCGCCGGCCGGGCCGCTGATCTGTTACGAGGTGATCTTTCCGGGCCGGGTCACCGGGCCGGAACGGCCTGCCTGGCTGCTGAACGTCACCAACGACGCCTGGTTCGGCTTTTCGGCCGGCCCGTTCCAGCATCTTGCCGCTGCCCGCCTGCGCGCTGTCGAAGAGGGGTTGCCCATGGTACGGGCGGCGCAGACCGGTATCTCGGCCGTGTTCGATGCACGCGGACGGCGATTGGCCCAGCTCGGCCTGGGGCAAACCGGTACGCTCACCGAATGGCTGCCGGCCCCCGAACTGCCCACTCTCTCAGCCCGCTATGGCCTCCTCATTCCACTGATTTTAGCGTTGGCTGGCTGGGCCGGCGCAAGTTTGATGCGTCGAAACCACATCTAGCAGATTATTTCTTCACATCATCTTTATTGAGACTTCTCAAAAATATTGACGACGTGTTTCGCATAGCCTAACCAATGGTTAACAGGCAGGACGCCGGTTTTCGGCCGGTCGTCAGACGTTTGCCCAGGCTCACAGCTGACGACGGCACCCATCTCAGGGAGTGGCTGTGGCCACGAAGCGGGAGCGCATGAAGCAGACTACGCCAAGTGAAGAGACGATGGAACGTGGCGACAAGGAGCATCGGCCCAGCCCGATCGACGTTCACGTCGGGGGACGGGTCCGGCTGCGCCGGACCTTGCTCGGGATGTCGCAGGAGAGGCTGGGCGAAGCCCTGGGCCTGACGTTCCAGCAGGTTCAGAAATACGAACGTGGGGTGAACCGGATCGGTGCCTCGCGTTTGTTCGACCTGGCCCGAGTCCTCGATGTACCCATCGGGTTCTTCTTCGACGACATGCCCGATGCGATGGGCGGCTCCATGGCCGTCACCCGTCGCATGGCTGGCTTCGCGGAAAATCAGGAAGGCTTTGAGGACGACACGCTGCACCGGCGGGAAACGCTCGAGCTGGTGCGGGCCTACTACCGCATCACCGACGCTTCGGTGCGCAAGCGCGTCTTCGACCTGATCAAGAGCCTGACGCCGAGCGAGTGAGGGCACCCCACTCGGCGACGATGGTGACACCGGGCGGCGCGGGATGCGGCCCGGGGGTGAGCAACACATCGCCGGGCTGGAACAGGACGGGCTGATCGGCGGCGGCCGGGCGCGCCAGCCCAAGCTGGGCGGCGAGCGCCGCATGCGCCTCGCACCATCCTGCGGCATCAGGCCGCACCGGCTCGGGCCGCAGGCCGTCATGCAGCCGGCGGAAGGCCTCCGCCGTCCAGCCGGCCGCGTCGCACACATGCAGGCGGCCCTGCCGCGGCGGCGGAAAGCTCGCCGCCAGCGACCGCGCCAGCTCCCGCCCGACATCCGGCCCCGGCGGTGCCATCGAAGCCGCCGCCCGCAGCACCGCCAGCGCGGGCGACCGATGCGCCTGCTCGATGATGTCGCGGTAGCGCGCGGCGATGGCGGCGGGGTCGAGCGCGCCGGCCACCCAGGCCCGCGCCGCACGGCCAAGTTCGTTCCGCCGCGTGGAGTCGGTC
>CAXTJY010000268.1:0-6017 GCA_964244395.1 uncultured Rhodovarius sp. | reverse complement strand
CGACCTTCTCGCTTTTTGTGGCGGCGGCGGCGAAGTAGACCTCGCGCTGCTGGATCAGATTCATGGCGATCTTTCAGCCTCGTGCGGCGGGCAGAAGGGTTGCGTAGAACGCCTCGGTGTCGGCCAAGCCGATGTCAGCGCCGTTGACGACGCGGCGAAGCTTGGGGACGCCACCCGTCGCCAGTGCGGCCGCGCAGCGATTCTGCTTCCAGAACCGGACGGCCGACCGGACGGCGGGGCCGCGCTCGGTCAGCCGTTCCAGCAACCCATCGACCGTGACGCCCTCAAGGGCGGCCTGGGCCAGCATCTGGGCCTTGCCGGTCAGGCAAAAGAAGCCGTGACCACGGTGCTTATAGCCGTCCCCGGTGCCGGTCGGCCCGTTGCCCATCCGGCCCCCGTAGACCTTCTCGCCCAGCCCGAAGGGGTTGCGACGATACGGGATTTCGGAGTCGACCGTTGGAAAGCGTGTCTTCCAGGTCTTCTGAATCTGTCCGGGCGTGATGTAGTAAAGGTTCTCGACGAGCCGGCTGAGCGTGGCCGTTTCTACCAGGCCATTGGACAGGAAGCCGGACCGGTCGTCTGGGCTTTCCACCTCCCCGGCGCATTGCTCCGCCAGGACGGCGCCCCAGCCGTCGGGATCGGGCGCGCGGACCGCGCGCAACATGCCGGCCCAGCGCTGGGCGCTGCTGCGGACATCGGGGGCACCAAGCAGGGGCGGGACGAACACGGCGGGCGCGCTCGGCAGCGCGACGCCAAGCTTCCGCCAGGTGGTCGGACCGACGACACCATCGCCCAGCACGCCCTGCTCGATCTGGAACGCCACGACGGCGTCGCGCGTCTTGAAGCCGAAGATCCCGTCTGGATTTTCGCCGACCCGGGCCTGAAGCCAGGCGACGTCCGGCCCGGCAGCCTTCAGGCGCAGCACTTTCGACCCAAGGCCGGGCGGCCAGGGCCGTGCGGGCGGGGCAACCGTAGCCGACGCTACGGGCGCGCGTCGGTCCAGGAGGCGGAGGATACCGGCGAACATGTCCGGGGCCGCGCCTTCAGGCGCCCTTCCGGGCTCGCTGGCCCTTGATGAAGGCGGCCAGCGACCATCCCGTACCAGCGAGCGCGATGGCGTTGCCGACGACATCGCCCCACAGGGCAGCGTCGCCATAACCCATCCCGGTCATCTTGTTGCCGACCCAGATCAGGCCGATCCGCAGTCCCCAGAGGAACATGGCCTTGCCGCCATCCACATCCAGCATGTCAGTCTCCTGCGTGAGGTCCTGACACCGGCATGGTCGCCGGTTTTTCACGGCGGCAAGGGGGAATTACGAGCGGCGCATCCAGGTGAGTGTGAAGACGGCAACCCCCGCCGCGCATGCGGCTTTCACGGCCGCCACACCGGCCCGCAGGTCAGGAATGGGCAGCCACACCCCGATGGCCTCCCGGACGTGATCCAGCGCCGTGATGAACATGAAGCCTCCGATCATCAGGCCAAGCGCCGCCGCGGCGCGTCCTTGCTGCCGGCTGCCCAGCATGAGGGCCGCGATGGCAAAAGTCGCACAGGCCGAAACCAGATTCGCCAGCACGAGGGCGGCGACGGTTTGGGCGGACCAGCCGGCATAAGCGGACGCAACCGCGGCCAGGGCGTCGGGATTCATGGCCTGACCTCGAAATTTAGGGGTTCGATCACCGCACGTCGGCCCGTCGCTGGCCCCAGTTGAGCGCCGAAAATGGCCTCCCGCTCGAGCCGGTATGAGCCCGGCGGCGCCAGCAGGGGGACCGAGAGGGTTGCGGGTTCCTGCCCGCATCTGCGGGCGCCTGCCTGGAACTCCCGCTCGCGCCGCCACTCAACGTGACCGTTGGAGACCCGGACCAGGCGGACGATGGCGAAATACGGCTCGCGGCGTCCCGGGCAAAACGTGCTGACAACGCCAAAGGACTGCCCAGGCGCCACGGCCGTCAGCAGCGGGCCCGTCTCGACCGCCCCCTCGACCCGGACGGCCCAGGTGTATGGACCGGTAATGCCGTGGTCTTGGAAGCGATCCGAAGGGTCCAGAGCGTTGGCGAGGTTCTCCCAGGCGAGACCCAGGATGAGGACGATAGCCAGGGCAGCCCAGGCCAGTGGCGCCGGCAGGCCCACGATTCGGGCGCGCATCATGGCCGGAACACCAGCTTGCTGGCGATCGCGACGGCGCCCGATGCTGCGGCGCCGATCCATCCGGCAGTCATCTTCACGGCGTTGAACTCGGAGCGGGTGATGAATTTTCCGTCCAGGCCGTTCAATCGCTCCTCGATTTTCGCGAGTGCCGTCTCATGCCTGGCTTCTTGCTTGTCGAGCGCGGTCCGGTTCTCGGCATCGCGCTTTGCGGCGTCATTGCCCATCCGGTGGATGGCGCCCTCGACCCGCTCCAGGATCGTCTCGACCTCCGTCAGACGGTCCCGGCCCGGTGGAGTCATGACGGACGGTGGCGGCGGAGGCGCGGGCCGGTTCTGTAGCTGGTCCAGAAAGGCTTCCAGGCGTGCCATGACGGCGTCGCCGCCCGCCGGCGTCGTGCGCCGCGGCGGCATCACCCAGCCGTCCTGATCGAAAATGATCCAAATCGCAGCGGGCCCACCGCCTTACTCCATCACCTACCTTCTCGGCATGGTGTCAGGCGAGTGAAGGCGGCAAGGTGAAACGGCCCTTAGGGCCAAGTAATCTGGGTGGCCGCCCAGACGCCCTCGACGGTGCCGGCGGCGTCGACTGCATCCTTTCCAGTCAACCTCAGCGCCTTGATGGTCCCGCCGACCGAGCGCCATAGGCCGGCAGCGGCCATGACCCGTAGGGCGGCTTCCCGAAGCGTGCCGCCTCGGGCCGTCACCTCGGCGTCCAGGAAAGGGAAAGTGCCCGCCGGCAGCACGGTTCCCTCCGGGACCACCAGGGCCTGCTCGGCCTCAGCCTCCGTCGCAAGGTACTCCATGGCCTGGCCGGCGCCGGGCGTCATGAACTTCCGCCGCGCCAGCTCAGCCTGCGTGTCGATCATCACCTTGGCGCGCTCGCGCGCGTGCGCAAGCCTGAGTTCCGGGTCGTCCCCATAGAGGACGGGTGGCGCCGGCCCTCCATCAGGCTCGTCGTCCGCCGCCCGGCCGGCCGCCACGTTCTCGAGCGCTCGCTCAGCAGCCATGCGGTCCTCGAAGGCACCGATGAGCTCGGCTGGACCGTCGGACGAGACGGCGTGCAGCAGGCATCCATCCTCTCGGACAACCATGACCCACCAGCCACCGGTGTCTGGATTGCGCCGGATGCCGCCGCCGGCGCCGCCGCTGAGAAGCGATAGGACGGCCTCAGGGTAGGCCGGCATCATCTCAACCGACATCGACAACCTCCAGGGTGACGCGCCGCATCTCCACCGGGCAGGTGCAGGCCCGCAGGCGGGCCTTGGCGGCGAGGCGCGCCGCTTCGATCGCCATGAGCCGAGTGCTGACCGAGGATGCAGCCTGAACGATCGCGTTGGCCCGATCCCTCGTGGGCAGATCGCCCGGAATAGTGGCCAGCATCGGGTAATCGCCGGCGCCTCCGTCTTGGAGGAAGCTCCGAGCCTCTTTCAGGCGCGCCTCGTCCATCCGCGCCAGTCGTGGGTCGCGCACGCCCTCCGACAGAGCGCCCGCCTCTCTGTCGAGGCGTTCCTCCTGCGCGACGCGGATGACTTCCGGTGTCGGGCCCAGTTCAAACCGCATCGAATCCTCCGCGCCATGCCAGGAAGGGCGGCGGACACGTGATGGTCACGCGGGTGCGCCCCGGGGTGTTGCTCGTTATCGTGACGGTTTCGGCTTCCCGGAGGGGGAAGTTTCGGCGGATCGGGCCGATGGCGGGCTCGATCGTGATGACCGAGCCTTTAGGGATGTCGCTGATCACGAATTCCTCACGCCCGTCCGCCTGGATGCGCCCGTCGCCGCCCCTGATGCCTGCACTGACGCGCGGTAGCGCGGTCGTGCCATCGAACCACCAGGCCGAGAGGTCCGCCATTTGGCTGAGCACCTCCGCCCCAACGGGCTCTCTCGTCGCGCCGGGTGGCCCGACCTGATCGTCATGTTGGCCGATTGGGCAATGGCCGGTGCCAACGATCTCTGCGTCGCGGCGCCAGATGAAATAGGTTGGGATGGACGAGTGAGGCAGGGGGCCGAAGTGGGTCATTTTGCACACTGGACGATGACGATTTTCGATGTGCCGGTGACGTTGACGCTCACCAGGCCGGCTACGTTGTAGCCGGCGATGAGCCAGAGCGCGTATGTGTAGGAACCGGCTGTGACGCTGTCGATGCTGAAGTTCTTGTTGGCCCAGCCGACAAAGAACCACTCGGATGTCGCGTTGTTCTGTCGCATGAGCGCGACGCCGCATTTGACCTGAAAGAGCGATGACGGAATGGCCATGATTATTCCCCCGATCCGCCGCCGCCGCTGCCGTCGCCACCGCCCCCCGTGTCGATCGAGACAACCCCCTGGATTTGCTCCAGGTTCGCGTCCGTGAAGATCAGGAGGTCGCCCTTCTCGCCGGACGCGATGGTGATGCCGCAGCTGACCAGCTGGGTGTAGTTGAAGCCCGTGCTGAGGGTGCCGGTGGACGAGCTGACGGGCGGTGTCACGGTGGCGCTCACACTGGCGGAGGCCGAGGCCGTGCCGGTGATGGCGCCCGAGATGACGTGGATGCGCTCGACCGTCAGGGTGCCGATCTGGGCCGATAGGCTGATGAGCTCTGTCGCGGCAATGTGGGTGCCGTTGATCTGGTTGGCGGCGATCTCGGAGGCGCCGATCGCGCCGGCGGCGATCTGGCCGGCCGTGATGGTGTCGGCCGCGATCTGAGCGGCCTGGATGGAGTTGGCCTTGATCCGATCCGCGTCGAGCGACCCAACCAGGATCGAGCCGCCCGAGATCTGCGTGATCCCGCCCGGCTCCCAGGGGGCAACCTCGGTCGCATTGGCGGGCGCCAGGCCCAGGAGGGCCTTGGTCCAGAAGACATAGGATGCGGCGCCCGTGCTTCCATTCCCGAGTCCGATAACGCGGAGGACAACGAAGACGGTCGAGGCCGGCGCCGTCCCCAGCACCGTCACCAAGGCATACTGGGACTCCTCGGCGCCGCCAGCACTCCCGTAGGTCGTGGTGGAGCTGTTGGCCTCACCCAGGTAGTTGTTCGACGCATCGAAGAAGACGATGTCGAGGCGACCCAGGCATCGCTGAGCCTGCATCAGGCAGGACGCCTGCCAGCGCGATCCCGGGCTGGCCGCGACGAACGAACCGTTGAGCTTCGGATCCCAGAAGGAGTAGAAGTAGCCCCCGGTGGGCAGGACGGTGGGAGCCGTCAGGAACCCTGTTCCGAGGCCCCGCAGCGTGTAGGCGGAAGAGTTGGCCGCGATGGAAATGCCAGTCGCGGTGCCGCCCGACGTCCACCCCTTCGTGTCGGCGTTGATGAAGCATGAGTTGTAGATGACGTTGCCGCCACCCACGCTGAGCTTGGTGGTCGTTATGGCGCCCGCCGCGATGCTGCCCGCCACGACAGCGCCGGCAGCGATCTTTGGGGTTGAGATCGCGTTGTCGGAGATCTGCGTGGTGGTGATCTGGCCGGTCAGCTTCGCCGCGGCGAGACCGGCGATCTGGCTGTCCGTCAGCGTGCCGGTGACGTCCACCGCCTCGATGGTGTTGACGTAGGCGGTGCCGTCCCACCGCTGCTGCTTTTTGGTGGTGGTGTTGAAGATGACATTGGTCGACTTGGTCGAGGGCGTACTCGACGCCAGCGTCAGCGGCTCGATGCCGGTCGCGAACTTCGCCGTGTTGATGATGGCGTCCTGCAGGTCCGCCGTCAGGAGCTGGTTGGTCGTGGCGCTGACCGGCCCGACCCACCCGGTCGTCTGGCCGTAATTGTCGATCGCGCGGATCCAGTAATACCAGGCCTGCAGGGCGGCGAGGCCGGTGTGGACGAACTCACCGAACCGGCTCTCTCCGACCAGGCCGCCGGCGCTGAAAGTGCTGTTCGAGCTAGCCCACACCTGCACGCC
>CAXTJY010000267.1:983-6029 GCA_964244395.1 uncultured Rhodovarius sp. | reverse complement strand
ATGCGGATGGGGCGGGCTTCGGGCGGCACCTGGCGGAGGCGGATGCGAGCCTGGGGGCGGCGATGCGGGGGGCGGGGCTGGCGCGGTGAATGGTGACCCGTGCGGGAATCGAACCCGCCTTTCAGCTGTGAAAGAGCCGTGTCCTAACCGATAGACGAACGGGCCACTGGCGGCGCGGATAACGCGGCGACCCCCGGGGGTCAATCCCGCGCGGCGCCGTCGCGATCAGCGCGGGCGAGTTCGCGCGTCTGGGCGCTCGCCTTGCCTCTGCAATTCCTGTGGCCACCCGCTTATGGGTTTGACTCAGAGGGCAGCCTGAACCAGCAGATGTCCAGGAACATTGGCTGTTCGGTCAGGTGGCTGAATTCCTCTCTGATGCGGGCGATGATCTCCTCCGCATCGGTTTCCTTCCAGGTCACGCCGGACGGAACCTGATATCCGGTGGTGACTGGGATGAATCCACGCTTCAGAAGTTCCCGGATCACCAGGATGGTGCGATCGATACCGCTAAGGTCCGCATCGACCCCCGTCAGTTGTTGTGCTCCAATATACACGCTATCAAAGCTAGTGTCGTCGACTTGCGCTTCAGAAATTGCGGCGCGGATGAGACGATCCATGTCCATTGTCGTTCCTTTAATCAAAGTGGATTTTTTTGAAGGCATTGAATCCAGGGATGTTGATGTCCAATGCCGGTAACTGGCTGTTCGAACCAGAAGCTGGCCTAAAGCCTACTACGGTTCCATCATCCAATCGCAGCATCTGCCCCGAATGGCCCGGTGGGGTGACATCTCGAGGCGATCTTCCCTTAATCATTCGACGCAAAAATGCGTGCGCTCCTTGTTCGCCTCCCGGCAGGGTTCGCGTATGGTCGAGAGCGTCTGCTGTACGACGGCCTATCGGCACGCCTCCCGGCGCCACCATATCTACCAACTTGTGACTTCGAGCCGATACAGGCGGCGGCGGCGCTGGTGCCCGCGGGGCGGCGCTGGGTTGGCCCCCTCGGGAACCAACCCCCGGGCCAGGTGGGCCGCCGCGCACGGCGTCCTGCATCGTCGGAATCTCGCCTGAGGGCACTCTTCCCCGCTGATCGGGGCGGCGCGCAACCTGAACGATGTTCGGGGGGTTGAGCAGGCTGCGCCGCATGCCCAGCGCGTAGGCCGCTGAGCTTGCCGCCATGCCATCCCGTTCCTCGCCAACATCCGCTGCTCGTGCCGGCCCTTTCGGCTGGGCCCTTTCGTGGCGCGGTGGTGCGGAGCGCGTGTGGGCAGAGACCATATGCCCATCACGCATATACGCCCGAACATGCACGACGCCACCTTCCGCACGTTCGCTGTTGTAAAGCGCCTGGAAGCCTTCCGTGACCCAGGAACGCCAGGCCTGGTTTTCAGGGTGGGCCGCATTCCAGTAGCGGTCGTCACCCACAGCCGCCCGCAGGGCAGCCGCGTCCACGCGCACCATGTCGGCCATGATCGCTCCGATGATGTTGAGGGGGAGGGAGGGCGCGGTTCACCCGTTGGCAAGCAGTCGATGCCATTGATGCTTGGTCGATATCAGGAAAAAATACCTGGCGTCGGAAATGGTCAGGTTTCGCCCTGACCTCCCGCCGCGGATCAATCCCGGGCCGGTGCCCCATCCACGATCTGGAAGCCGGCATTCACCCGGTCGTTCCAACGCTCCGCCCGCAAATGCCCGGCGAGGTGCAGCGGCACGCCGCGCGGGCCCAGCAGCATTTCCGCCAGCGGGCCGTCCTTGGCGCGGAAGCACACCGCCTTCAGCCGCGCGCCATCCTCGCCCTCCAGCCAGGCGCTGACGGTGTTGCCGCTGGCGCCCACCCGATCCGCCTTCACCACCCTCGCTCGGGGCAAGGCAAAGATCGGTTCATCGTTGCCGGCGCCGAAGGGGGCCAGGCGGTCGATGTGGCCCGCCATTTCGACCGTGGCGGCGCGGATGGTCATGGCGCCGTCCAGCATCAGGGCGCCGGAGGCGGGCAGGGCGCGGGCGCCTTCCAGCCGTTCCTCCAGCAGCGCGTGGAATTCAGGCAGGGCACCCGCCGCGCAGGAGAAGCCGGCTGCCATGGCGTGGCCGCCGCCGGTCAGCAGCAGGCCGCGGGCGCGGGCGTAGATGACGGCGGCGCCCAGGTCGTGCCCGGTGACGCTGCGGCCGGAGCCCTTGGCCACGCCATCCGCCACCCCCGCCACCAGCGCCGGCCGATGAAACTTCTCCTTGAGGCGGGAGGCGACGATGCCGACCACGCCGGGGTGCCAGCCGGCGCCATGCACCAGCAGCACGCCATGGCCGGCCGCGAGCTGCGCCGCGCCCTGGGCCAGGGCGTCGTCCAGCACGCCGGCCTCGACTTCCTGCCGGCGGCGGTTCACCGCGTCCAGCCGTTCGGCCATGTCGCGCGCCTCGACGGCATCGGCCAGCAGCAGGCGCAGGCCGAGGTCGGGCTCGGCGATGCGGCCGCCGGCGTTGATGCGGGGCCCCAGGGTGAAGCCCAGGGTCATGGCGGAAAGCTCGCCCTTCGCTGCCGCCACGGCCAGCAGGGCCACGATGCCGGGCCGGGCGCCGCGCGCCATCACCCGCAGGCCCTGGGTCACCAAAGCGCGGTTCAGCCCGGTTAGCGGCACCACGTCGCACACGCTGGCCAGCGCCACCAGGTCCAGCGCCGCCATCAAGTCGGGCTCGGGCCGGGCGGCAAAGAAGCCTTGTTTGCGCAGCATGCGATGCGTCGCCACCAGCGCCAGGAAGGCCACGCCGGCGGCGCAGAGCTGGCCCAGGCCGCTGCCGCAATCCAGCCGGTTTGGGTTGACCGCGGCCAGCACCGGCGGTGGCGCGCCCTCGCAGTTATGGTGGTCCAGCACCACCACGTCGGTGGTCCCCGCCGCGGCCAGCGCTTCATGCGCCGCGATACCGCAATCGACGCAGATGATCAGCGTGGCGCCGGCCGCGCACAGCGCGGCGATGGCGGTGGGGTTGGGGCCATAGCCCTCACGCAGCCGGTCCGGCACGTAATGCCGCACGGTGCAGCCCAGCCGCGCCATGCCCTCGACCATCAGCGCGCCGGAGCACGCGCCGTCGACGTCGTAATCGGCGAACACCGCCACGGTCTCGCCACGCCGCGCGGCATCGGCCAGGCGGTGCGCGGCGGCCTCCATGTCCAGCATGCAATGCGGGTCCGGCATCAGAGCGCGGAGCGTCGGCGCCAGGAAATGCGCCGCCGTGTCGGCATCGATGCCGCGCCCGGCCAGCAGCCGGCCGACCAGTTCGGGCAGTTCCAGCCGCTGCGCCAGCATCAGCCCGGCGCGCTCATCCCCTGGCCGCCAGGTCCAGTGCCTGCCAGTCGCGGAAGGCGCTACGCCAAGCGCCGCGTCAGCCAAAATAGACCGGCGGCTTGAGGGTAAAGTTATGGTGCCCCTCCACGTAGCGTACCGTGCCCGACTTGCTGCGCATGACAATGGAATGGGTATAGGCGCCGCCGCCGAACCGCCGAACGCCCTTCAGCATCGGCCCCGTGGTCACTCCCGTGGCCGCGAACATGACGTTGCCGCGGGCCATGTCCTCCAGCTTGAAGATGCGGTTCGGATCGGTGATGCCCATTCCCTTCGCACGCTCGATCTGGCTGTCATCCTCGTAGATCAGCCTGCCCTGCATCTGGCCGCCGATGCAACGCAGCGCGGCCGCCGCCAGCACCCCCTCGGGCGCGCCACCCCAGCCGACATACATGTCCACCCCGGCTTCCGGCTGGCTGACCGCGACCACGCCGGAGACGTCGCCATCCGGGATCAGCATGATGCGGGCGCCGGCGGACCGGGCGGCACGCATCAGCTCCTTGTGCCGGTCGCGGTCCAGCATGCAGACGGTGAGATCGCCGATCTCACACTTCTTCGCCTTTGCGAGTTCGCGCAGATTCTGCTCCATGCTGGCGTCGAGCGAAACGATGTCGTCCGGCAGGCCGGGGCCGACCGCCAGCTTGTCCATGTAGATGTCGGGCGCGTTGAGGAAGCCGCCTTTTTCCGCCAGCGCCACCGTCGTCATGGCGTTCGGCCCGCCCTTGGCGGTCAGCGACGTGCCTTCCAGCGGGTCCACGGCGATGTCCATGGCCGGGCCGCCGCCCGTCTTGCCGTAAAGGCCGACCTTCTCGCCGATGAACAGCATCGGCGCCTCGTCCATTTCGCCCTCGCCGATCACCACGGTGCCGTCGATGGCCACCGTGTCGAAGGCGCGGCGCATGGCTTCCACGGCGGCGCCGTCGGCGGCGTTCTTGTCGCCCTTGCCGACCCAGTTGCTGGCAGCCAGGGCGGCGGCTTCGGACACACGCACGAGTTCCAGCGCGAGGTTGCGGTCGGTGACCTGGCCGTCATAGGGGACTGAACTGCTCGACATGGCCGCCTCCTGATTTGCGGCCCTGTCTAACGCGGCGGCGGGCGCGCCGGAAGGCTGGGCTAAAGCGTCTCGATGCGGATGAGCGCCGGCTTCTCCAGCACGCTGTCCAGTCCGGCGAGGCGGACCATCGCAGCTTGCATGCCGGCTTCCTCGCATTCATGCGTGGTGAGGACCACGGGCACGGCTTCGCCCGGCGCGCGGCCCCGTTGCAGCATGGATTCGAGGGAAATGGCGGCGTCGCGCAGCACGGCGGTGACGTCCGCGATCACGCCCGGCCGATCCAGCACCATCAACCGCAGGTAGTAGGCGCCGCGGTGCCGGTGCATGGGCAGAGCAGGGGCTTGGCTGAGCGACGCTGGGTCCGCGCCCCAGACCGGAGAGTGGCGGCCACGGGCGATGTCGATCAGGTCCGCCACCACCGCGCTGGCAGTGGGGCCGGCGCCGGCGCCGCGGCCCTGCAGCATCACCCGGCCGACCGCGTCGCCCTCCGCCACCACGGCGTTGAACACGCCATCGACGCTGGCGATGGGGGCGCCGATGGGCACCATGCAGGGGTGGACGCGGGCGGAGACGCCGGCCTCGGTGCGTTCGGCGATGCCCAGCAGCTTGATGCGGAAGCCCAGCGCCTCGGCTGCGACGGACGCGAAACCGGCCCCTGCCCCG
>CAXTJY010000267.1:0-973 GCA_964244395.1 uncultured Rhodovarius sp. | reverse complement strand
GGAAGCCCAGCGTCTCGGCCATGGCGATGTCGACGGCGGCGACCTCGCGGATGCCTTCGACGTGGAGTTCCGAGAAATCCACCGGGCGGTTGAAGGCGAGGGCGGCGAGGATGGCGAGCTTGTGGGCGGCGTCGATGCCGTCGATGTCGAAGCTTGGGTCCGCCTCGGCGTAGCCCAGCTTCTGCGCCTCGTGCAGCACCTCAGCGAATTGCAGGCCGCGGACGCGCATCTCGGTCAGGATATAGTTGCAGGTGCCGTTCAGGATGCCGGCGACGCGCTTGATCTGGTTCGCCGCCAGCCCCTCGCGCAGCGCCTTGATGGCGGGGATGCCGCCGGCGACCGCAGCCTCGAAGCCCAGGGCCGCACCGTGCGATTCGGCCAGGGCGGCGAGGGCGCGGCCGTGCAGCGCCAGCAGCGCCTTGTTGGCGGTGACGACGGGCTTGCCGGCGGCCAGTGCGGCCTCGACGAGGGCGCGCGCCGGGCCTTCGCTGCCGCCTATGGTCTCGACCACCACATCGACGCCCGGATCGGCCGCCAGCGCCACGGCGTCCTCGTACCAGCGCAGGCCGGCGGTGGGGATGCCGCGGTCGCGGGCGCGATCGCGCGAGGAGACGGCGGTGACGGCGATGGGCCGTCCCGCGCGGGCGGCGATGATGCCGGCGTTGTCGCGCAGCAGTTTGGCCACGCCGGCGCCGACGGTGCCGAGGCCGGCGATGCCGATGGAGAGGGGCTTGGTCACGCCTCGGTCAGCTCTTCCACCGGCGCCGCGTTGTCGCCGGCCAGGAAGGTCTTGATGCCGCGCAGCGCCTGCCGGATGCGGTGGTTGTTCTCGACCAGTGCGATGCGGACGTGGCCGTCGCCATGTTCGCCGAAGCCCAGGCCGGGGGCGACGGCGACGCGCGCCTTTTCCAGCAGCAGCTTGGAAAAGCCGACGGAGCCCAGGTGGCGAAAGCGCTCGGGGCGGTGAAGCTGG
>CAXTJY010000266.1:0-6059 GCA_964244395.1 uncultured Rhodovarius sp. | reverse complement strand
GGCGCTGTTCGCGCTGGGCCATGTCACGGAGGCGGTGGCCGAGAATGAACGCGCGAGCCGGGAGGGCGACGCGCCGACGCAGGCGATGGCGCTGCGCAACCTCGCCGCCATGGCGCCTGGCGATCCGGCGCTCGACAATGCCGCCATACTGCGCCATCGCCGCCGCTGGGCCACGGCCGAAGCCGACTCGATCGCTCCCATCGCCGCTGTGCCCTCCCCCGGGGCGAAGCTGCGGCTGGCCTATACCGGCGCCTTCTTCGGCGAGGCGAACTGGATGAAGATGTATATGGGCGTGCTGAACGCGCATGACCGCAGCCGCTTCGAGGTCAACCTCATCGTGGACGGCGCGCTGCCCAGCGCCGTGGCCGGCTGGCAGGACCATGCCGATGACCGCGTCTGGGAAGTGACCAGGCTGCCCAACGCCGCGCTGGCCCGGCATATCGCCGATGCCGGCATCGATGTGCTGATCGACCTGAACGGCTACAGCCACCCGGCCCGGCTGCCGCTGCTGCTGCACAGCGCGGCGCCGGTGCAGATCGCCTGGAACGGCATGTACGGCACCACCGGCCTGCCGAATTTGGACGCGCTGATCGGTGACCCGTGGGTCATCCCGGCCGAGGAGGAGGCGTTCTGCACCGAGAAGGTGCGGCGGGTGACGAACACCTACCTGCCGTTCCACTTCTTTTACCCGACGCCGGCGGTGGCCCCGCCGCCCTGCGTGGCCGCCGGGCACGTCACCTTCGGCAGCCTGGCCTCGGCGTACAAGGTGACGGATGCGACGCTGGAGGTGTGGGCGGCGGTGCTGCGCGCCGTGCCAGAGGCGCGGATGCTGATTCGCAACCGGGCGCTGGACCAGGCTTCGAACCGGGAGCACCTGCTGGCCAGGCTGGAGGTCGCGGCCGGGCGGCTCGACCTGGAGGGCAGCGGGACGCACGACGAGTTCCTGGCGACCTACGACCGGATCGACATCGCGATCGACAGCTTTCCCTATAATGGCGGCACGACGACGGCGGAGGCGCTGTGGCAGGGCGTGCCGGTGCTGACCACGGTCGGGGACCGCTGGGCGGGGCGGACCAGCCGGTCCATCCTGATGGCGGCGGGGCTGGGCGAGGATGTGGCCGCGGACCCTGCCGGACTGGTGGAGACCGCAAGCCGCATGGCCGCGTCGCCCGCCGCGCTGGCCGCGCGCCGCGCCGGCCAACGCGCTCGCCTGCTCGCCAGCCCGGCCTGCGATCCGGCGTCGTTGTGCCGGGAGCTGGAAACGATCTACTGGGAGGCGGCAGGTCGCCCCCCTTCCACCGGCGCATTCCAGCCCACATGATGCGCTGAAGCCCAGGAGACACGACATGGCAAAATTCGGCCTTAGCCAATCCATCCGCCGCATCGAGGATCCGCGCCTGTTGAAGGGCGATGGGCGCTATACCGGCGACATTGCGTTGCCCGGCCAGACGCAGGGCTATGTACTGCGCAGCCCGCATGCGCATGCGAAGATCGTGTCTATCGACACGACCGAGGCGAAGGCGATGCCGGGGGTGCTGGCGGTGATCACCGGCGCCGATCTGCAGGCCATGGGCATTGGTGAGGTGCCTTGCGCCATTCCCTTGAAGAATACGGACGGGTCGCCGCGCGGCGAGACGCCGCGGCTGCCGCTGGCGACCAGCCATGTGCGGCATGTGGGCGACCCCGTGGCCTTCGTGGTGGCTGAGGCGGCCGAGCAGGCCCGCGATGCGGCCGAGGCGATCGCGGTGGATTACGAGACGCTGGGCAGCGCCACCGACCTGGCCACCGCCACCGAGGCTGGCCAGCCGCCGGTGTGGGACAGCGTGGCGCGCAACACCGTCTTCGACTGGGAAGCCGGCGACAAGGCCAAGACCGCGGCGATGATCGACGGGGCGGCGCATGTCACCCGGCTGACGGTGGTGAACAACCGCGTCGTCGTGGCCAGCATGGAGGGGCGCGCCTGCACCGCGGAATACGATTCCGTGGCGGAGAAGTTCACCCTCTACGCCGGCACCCAGGGCTCCTGGCTGGTGAAGAACCTGCTGGCGTCCAGCGTGCTGAAGGTGGCGCCGGAGAAGATCCGCGTCGTCACCCCCGATGTTGGCGGCGGCTTCGGCATGAAGCTGTATCTGTATGCCGAGTATGCGATGTGCGCGATCGCGGCGCGGCAGGTGGGCCGGCCGGTGCGTTGGGCGGCGGAGCGGACCGAGGCGTTCCTGTCCGACACCCATGGCCGCGACAACATTACCTTGGGCGAGTTGGCCTTGGACAAGGATGGCAAGTTCCTGGCGCTGCGGACGAAGAATTACGCCAATATGGGCGCCTATCTCTCCACCTTCGCGCCCTTCATCCCGACCGGGGCGGGGACCAAGGTGCTGGCCTCGATCTACAATTTCCAGGCCATCCACGCCAACGTCATCGGCGTGCTGACCAATACCGTGCCGGTGGACGCCTATCGCGGCGCGGGGCGGCCCGAGAGCAACTATCTGGTGGAGCGGCTGATCGACACCGCGGCGAATGAGCTGGGGATCGACCGGGTGGATCTGCGGCGGCGCAACATCGTGCCGTCCAGCGCCATGCCGTTCACCACGGCCATCGGCCAGCGCTACGACAGCGGCGAGTTCGAGACGATCATGGATGCGGCGTTGGACAAGATGGACTGGAAGGGCTTTCCGGCCCGCCAGGCTGCGGCGGCGGCGAAGGGGCTGAAGCGCGGCATCGGCATGGCATATTACCTGGAAGCGACCGGCGGCGCGGCCAGCGAGCGGGCCGAGGTGCGGTTCACCAGCGACGGCTACGCCGAGGTGTGGGTCGGCACGCAGAGCACCGGCCAGGGGCATGAGACGGCCTATGCGATGCTGACCAGCAACGAGCTGGGCATCCCGATGGAAAAGATCCGGGTGAAGCAGGGTGATACGGACCAGGCCCCCAGCGGCGGCGGCACCGGCGGCGCGCGCAGCCTGTATTCCGAGGGCACCGCCATCCTGGCCACGACCGCGACCGTGGTCGAGAAGGGCAAGCAGGCCGCCGGCGAGGTGCTGGAGGCCGCGGTGGTGGATATCGAGTTCGAGAAGGGAAGATTTGCGGTCGCCGGGACTGATCGCGGCATTGACATCATGTCGCTGGCGTTGCGGCAGCGCGAGCGGGCGGCGGCGGGCGAGGCGGCGACGCTGCTCGACGCGGCCGAGGATGCCGACATCCCGTTCCACACCTTCCCGAATGGTTGCCATGTGGCGGAGGTGGAAGTGGACCCGGAGACCGGTCTGATCACCATTCCGCGCTACATAGTGATGGACGACGTCGGGCATGCGTTGAATCCGCTGATCGTGCGCGGCCAGGTGCATGGCGGCGTGGCCCAGGGCGTCGGCCAGGCGTTCCATGAGCGCACCGCCTACGACCCGGCTTCGGGCCAGCTGCTGAGCGCGTCATTCATGGATTACGCGCTGCCGCGGGCGGAGGATCTGCCGGACATCGAGGTGGATTTCATCGAGGTGCCCTGCGAGACCAATCCGCTGGGGGTGAAGGGCGCGGGCGAGGCCGGCGCGGTGGGCTCGCCGCCCGCCGTGGTCAACGCGCTGATCCACGCCCTGGCGGTGAAGCAGATCGACATGCCGGCCACGCCCGAAGTGGTGTGGAAGGCGCTGAGCGCGGCTTGAGGAGCTTGCCTGGTCCGCTGGCGGTGCTGCCGTGACCACGTTGCTGACCATCCTGCTGGTCGTGGCGTTGGTCGGCACCTTGGTGGTGCTGGGGATGGGCGTGGTGCAGATGGTGCGTGGCGGGAACGACGCGCACCGGTCGAACAAGCTGATGCAGTACCGCGTGGTGTTTCAGGCGGTGGCGCTGGTGCTGTTCATCGGCCTGCTGATGCTGTTGCGGCGCTGAAGCTCACGCCGGCCCGGCGCATGCGGGCCAACACCCAGCCCGCCCAGGCCAGCTGCCCGGCCAGTGCCGGCAGCAGCACCAGCGGCTTGGCGCCGGCCGGCAGGTTGATGAAGACCGCGGTCAGCAGCGCGTGGAATACGGTGAAGCCGGCATGCGCCGCCGCCACCTGCCGGGACATCACGCCCGACAGCACCGCCATCTGATACAGATGGGTGCGATGCGGCGTGCTGAGCCGTTCTCCTGCCAGGCTGCGCCGCACCAGGGTGAAAGCGGCGTCGAACAGCAGCGAGAACAGCAGCAGCGGCACGATGACGAAGCTGATCTGCGTCGCGTCGAACCGGGCCGCCGCCACGGCCAGCACCGCCAGCGTGAAGCCCGCGAACTGGCTGCCCACGTCGCCCATGAAGATGCGCGCCGGCGCCAGGTTGAAGGGCAGGAA
Organism: uncultured Rhodovarius sp.; assembly: GCA_964244395.1. Classification (GTDB taxonomy): domain Bacteria; phylum Pseudomonadota; class Alphaproteobacteria; order Acetobacterales; family Acetobacteraceae; genus Rhodovarius. The sequence goes on along the minus strand of CAXTJY010000266.1, from coordinate 1,738 downwards.
ACCGGCGAAGCCCGCGGCCAGGAAAAGGGCGGCGGCATGGACGAACCAGGCGCCCTCGCTGGCCGAGATCAGGGCCAGCGCCATCGACGCCACCAGCACCACCGACCCCACCAGCCCGTCGCTGCCATCCATGAAGTTGACCGCGTTGGTGCAGCCGACGATCCAGAACAGCGTCAGCGCCAGCCCGAACACCCCCAGCGGCACCACGCCCACCACCGGCAGGGCGAGGCGGTCCAGCACCAGGCCGCAGGCGATGGCGACGCCGGCGGCCACGCACTGCGCCGCCAGCTTCACCAGCGAGCGGAAGTCCCAGATGTCATCGGCCAGCGCCAGCAGGGCGATGGCCAGGGCGGCGGCGATGACGCCGATGAAGCGGGGCTCGGCGATGCGGGCGAAGTCGGCCTGGGCGTAGAGCACCGCCATGCCCAGCATGAAGGCGGCGACGGGGCCGACGCCGCCGCCCTTGGGCGTGGGCCTGTCGTGCGCCTTGCGGGCATCGGGGTGGTCCAGGATGGGGAAGCGCAGCATGAGCCGCACGCCCAGCGCCGAGACCCCGGCCAGGAAGGCCGCGAAGGCGAAGTGGGTGAGCCAGGCGGACCATTGCATGCCGGCGCTATGGCGCCGTGCGCCCGGCCCGGCAATGGCTGACCGACGCGGACTTAGGACCGAACTCTGTGGTCATCAAGGGATCGCCTGCCCGCGCAGTCCGCGGCCCCGGAGTGTCGCATGCGCCCGCGTTAACCGATTCGCACGGGGGCGGCTGCTGGAATGGCTGGCAGATGCCGATCATGAATGCCGGCAAGGCAGTACCACGCGCGGTATTTGGCGCCTCCGTGGCTGCGACTCCACATGGAGGGCTGTGGATTGCGTGCAGAGCCGTGGATGCCGGGGGTAGAGCAAATCAACCCCCTGGCGGCTGCGGCGTTGCTGTGATGCCGGTGAGCGAAATAACCGTTGATCGCTGAGGCAAAGCTGCCACACTGGAACGATCAGCGAACATCGGCTTTCCTGCTGGCCTTTCCACCTGCCTGTGGAAAAACGCCTTGCACGCTGCATCTGGTGGGCCATCTGAGGCGGCGTGACTACATCTTGTGGCGCTGACGCGGTTTCGTCATGCTTCGCGTGCGGGGTTATAGGGGACCAAGACGTGTTCGATGCGATACAGCTTCAGGGTCATTTTCAGGTGCAGATCGACCGGTCGCGCGATGCGCTGCTGACCGATTTCGGCCGCGCGACCCTCGATGATCGCTACCTGATGCCCGGCGAGTCCTATCAGGATCTCTTCGCACGCGTGGCGTCCGCCTATGGCGACGACGCGGCCCATGCGCAGCGCATCTACGACTATATCAGCCGGCTGTGGTTCATGCCGGCCACGCCGGTGCTGTCGAACGGGGGGACGACGCGCGGACTGCCGATTTCCTGCTTTCTCAACGAGGCCAATGACAGTCTCGATTCGATCGTCGGGCTGTGGAATGAGAATGTCTGGTTGGCGTCCAAAGGCGGCGGCATCGGGTCGTATTGGGGCAATCTGCGCTCGCTCGGCGAGAAGGTCGGCCAAAATGGCAAGACCTCGGGCATCGTGCCCTTCATTCGGGTGATGGATTCGCTGACCCTGGCGATCAGCCAGGGCTCGCTGCGACGCGGCTCGGCGGCGGTGTACCTGCCGGTGGAGCACCCGGAGATCGAGGAATTCATCGAGATCCGGCGCCCGACCGGCGGCGACCCGAACCGCAAGGCG
>CAXTJY010000265.1:5502-6071 GCA_964244395.1 uncultured Rhodovarius sp. | reverse complement strand
GACCCGACTGGATGTCGGCGAGGCGGCAGGCATCCTGATGGAATCGCAGGCGCGCGCCCTGCGCGACGCCCGCGGCCGCGACTATCTCGGCCGCGATGGCGACGAGATCACGCCGCTGTCGCTGAGCATGATGGCATGACCTTCTCGGTCCTCGGCCATTGCCCTGAAACCGGCCAGTTCGGCGTGGCGACGACGACCTCCGGCTTCGGCCTGGGCGCGGGCCGGGCTGGGCGCGGTGGCGACCCAGCACCGAACCGACCCCCGGCTCGGCCCGCGCGGGATCGCGCTGCTGGCCTCCGGCTGCACGGCGGCGGAGACCATCGCGGCGCTGGCGGCGTCCACCCCGCACCACAAATGGCGCCAGCTCGGCGTGATCGACCGATGGGGCGGCACCGCCTTCTTCCACGGCGCGCTGGTCAAGCCCCGCTCAGGCGCCGTGCAGGGCGAGGGGGTGTTGGCGCTGGGCAACATCCTGGCCAATGACGATGTGCTGCCGGCCATCGCCGCCGCCTTCGCGGCCAGCGGCGGCCCATTGGCCGAACGGCTCATCGCCGGCCTTGAAGCCGGCG
>CAXTJY010000265.1:3735-5492 GCA_964244395.1 uncultured Rhodovarius sp. | reverse complement strand
CTACGCCGTCCGGGCCGCCGCAGCCGGCGGCGAACACGGCGCCATCGCCTCTGCCGCGTTGCTGGTGGTGGAACGCGAAGAGTTCCCCCTGGTGGATATCCGCGTGGACCGCCACGCCGCGCCGCTGACCGAGCTGCGCGCGCTCTGGGCGGAATACGCGCCGCAAAGCGATGCCTATCTCCGCCGCGCGATCGATCCGGACAGCATGGGCCCGTAACGGCCGCGCCTACGCATGATCGCCTTGCCCCGCTCAGCGCCGCGCCATCCGCACAGCATACGTCCTGACTGCAACGCTCGCGTTACCGCCAGGCCGGACGCGGCTACACCCGTGACGGGCCCCGCCGGCTGCCAGCCCGGCGGCGGACGATCATCCCGCCAGATGCTTCGCAAAAAACGCCAACGTCCGCTCCTGTGCCACCGCCGCATCGGCCGGCACGTAACTGCCTCGCTCCTCGCAGCCAAATCCATGCCCGGCGCCCTGATAGACGAACACCTCCACCCCCGGCTGCGCCTGCTTCACCGCCTCCACATCCGCCATCGGGATGCTCGCATCCGTCTCCCCGAAATGCAGCTGCACCGGGCAATGCGGCACCTCGTTCTTCGCCGCCGCGATGCCGCCACCATACCATCCCACGCTGGCGCCGAACGCCGCACTGCGGGTCGCGCCGTGCCAGGCCACCGTGCCGCCCCAGCAATAGCCCACGATGCCGCGCTTCGCCCCCGTCGGCAGCGCCGCCGCCGCCGCCAACACGTCCAGCATCGTCTGGTCAGCGCCAATGGTGCCGCGCAGGTCGCGGCCTCGCGCCACGTCGGGCGCCTCGTAGCCCAGCTCGACGCCGCGTTCGGTGCGGTCGAACAGCGCCGGCACGATCACCGCATAGCCCTCGGCGGCAAAGGCATCGGCCACCCGGCGCATGTGCCGGTTCACGCCGAAGATCTCCTGCACCACCACCAGCGCCTTGGTGGCGCCCTGTGGGCCCGCGACATAAGCGTCGAGCTGATGGCCATCGGCCGCGGTCAGCGTGATGTTCGGCATGGTGAAGCCCCTGTGTTCGCCTTATGCTGCTGATATGGGTGAGATCGTCAACCTGAACCGCGCCCGCAAGGCGGCGGCGCGTCGCGAGGACGCCGCCAAGGCCGCGGTCAACCGCGCCAGCCACGGCCGCAGCCGGGCCGAGCGCGACGCCGAGGCAGCGCGCCAGGCGTTGCTCAAGCGCGCCCTGGATGGCGCGAAGCAGGAATGACCGTCACCCGGCACCACCTCGCCGGCTTCCCGCCCAGCACCTCGCCCTCGCCGCACGCGACCGAGGTGGATGGTTGGGTCTACCTCACCGGGCAATTCCCGCGCGACCTGGACGACCCGGCCGCGCCGCTGCCCGAGGGGATCGCGGCGCAAACCACCGCCACCTTGCGGAACATGGCTCGTGTCCTGGCCGCGCTGGGGATGGACTGGGCGATGCTGGTCTCGGCCCGTGTCTACCTGACCGATTTTGCCCGCGACTACGACGCCATGAATCTCGCCTACGCCGCCGCCATTCCGGAGGGCGCCCGCCCTGTGCGCACCTGCGTCGGCGTGCAGGCGCTGGTGCGCGGCTCGCTCATCGAGATCGACTGCGTCGCCCGGCGTTAGCAGGCTGCTGAAAAACTGGACGGGTCGGCTGGGCGGTGCCTTTCCGCGCAGGATTCGTTTGTCCCTTGCCAGGATGCAACTGCATCCTGGCTGCGGGCCGGCCTTTCCTGCACGAAAATGCCCCCGC
>CAXTJY010000265.1:0-3725 GCA_964244395.1 uncultured Rhodovarius sp. | reverse complement strand
CTCAGCCGCCAGTTCTTCAGCAGCCTGCTAAGGGACCAACGCCGCCAGCGCCTCCAGCCCGGCATCCCGCAGGCCCAGCGCCCGCAGATGGCCCAGAGTGTTCCACAAGTAGTCGCGGTTGCTGCCGGCCTGGCCGACCCCGGCGGCGACGGTGGCCGCCGTCGTCGCCAGGCAGGGCCGCGCATAGGCCGGGTGGCTACGATCCGCCACATAGGTCACCGCCGGCACCGGCGCGCCGCCCAGCGGCAGCACCGGCAGCAAGCGGCGCCGGTACACCGCCTCCCCGGCCAGGTTTTCCCGCGCATCGAGGTATTCCAGCACGGCCGCCGCCGCGCTCTCCGCCACCTCGAACACCACGCCCTGGCAACTCCCGCCGCGGTCCAGCCCCAGCACCAGCCCCGGCGCCTCCGGTGAGCCGCGATAATGCCGGGACCAGATGCAGAAGCGCCGATGATAGCCGCGCAGCAGCGCCGGCCTCGCGCCGATATGGTCGAAACCAGGCCGCCAGATCAGCGAGCCGTAGGCGAAGACGAACATCCTGAGCATGATCCGCTGAGGTGGCTTCACCGAAGCGGCGAACCATCCGCACAGCCGCCGCTATATCGGCCACGCGCCCCGCCGCCTATAGAGGACGGCGATGGTGATGCCTCGATCCCGCCGCCGGCGCTGGTGGCTGCTGCTGTCTGCCCTGCTCGTGCTGGCAGCCGGGCTGCACACCGCGATCTGGCGCGGCGCCGCCTCCCGCCTCGCGCAGGGCTTTGAGGACTGGGCGTCGCAGCGCCGCGCGCTGGGCTGGACGGTAACGCATGGTGCCCCGGTGCGCGGCGGCTGGCCGCTCGCGGTCACTTTGCGCGTACCGGATTTCGAACTGGCTGGAAGCGTTCGCACCGCGCCATCCGACCTGCATTGGCAGGCGGAGGCGCTGGCGCTGCGCGTGTCGCTGCTCGATTGGGACAGCCTGGTGGTGGCGCCCAGCGGCCGGCAGCGGCTCGATGCCGCCGGCGAATCGGTCCCCTTCGCCGCCGATCGGCTGGAGCTGACCTTGCCGCTGGAGGGCGGCGCCACGCCGCGTGAGGGCGTGCTGGAGATCGACCGGCTGCGGCTCAACTCCTCCATCGGTGCCTTCGACGTGCGTCGCGGCAGCCTGTCCCTGCGCAGCCGGCTCAGCGCGACCCAGGAAGAACCGGCGCTGAACGTCGAACTGAGCCTGCGCGAGGTGGGGCTGCCCATGGCGGGGCCGGGCGCGCTGGGGCAGCGCCTGGATGTGGTGGAGCTGGATGCCTCGCTGAGCGGCCCGCTGCCGCCGATCCGCCAGATTACCCAGCGGGCCGAGGCCTGGCGCGACGCCGGTGGCACGCTGGATTTGCGGCGGGCGGAGCTGCGCTGGGGGCCGGTCACCACCACGCTGTCCGCCACCGGCACGCTGGACGAGGCGCTGCAGCCGATGGGCGCGGGGCAATTGCAGCTCGCCGGCGCCAACGAGGCGATCGAGGCGATGATGGCGGCCGGGCTCCTCGCCAGCGGCGCCGCGGGCCCGATGCGGATGATGGCGGCCCTGCTGGCGCGGCCTGCGCCGGAGGGCGGACCGCCGGTGCTGGAGTTGCCCGTCACCTTGCAGGAAAGGCGCATCGGCCTTGCCCGCCTGCCGCTGGCCCGGCTGCCGGCGCTGCAATGGCCGGCACCGCCGGAGGTGCCGGATGCGGCGCGCGATCCCTCCTTGCCTGGCAGCGACTGATTGGCTAGGCTCCCGGCTGTGACGTCTTTCGCAGCCACCTCCGCGCGAATTACCGGCCCGGCCGTATAGCCTGGCCGCATGGGCGGCCTGTTGCCGCCCGGCCGGGCCACCACGTCACCTCTCGCCGGATGTCCACCATGTATGACGATGTCGAATTTTCGGTTCACGCCGATGCCAGCCCTGGCTTGTTGAGCCGCCTTTTGCAGCCCTTCGCCAAGCGCGACCTAGTGCCTGACCATGTCGAGGCCTGGCGCGAGGGCGAGGCCATGCGGGTTCGCCTGGCGATGCGGGCCATGCCGTCCGAGATGGTGCATCTCGTCGAGGGCAATCTGGGCCAGGTCATCGGCGTGCTGGACGTGCGCCGCCGCCCCGGTCTGCGCGCCGCCGCCCGCCGATCAGCGACGCGGCCTTGGCCGGCCAGGCGGCCCGGCAGGCGCCGGATCGGGTGGTGGGGTGGCCGCGGCCGCCGGGGAAGCGGGCGCCGCCGCCGGCCCGATGGTGGAAGCCTGGCCCAGACCGAACAGCCCGCGCAGGAAGCCCGGCGTCAGCGTCGAGAGTGGGTTGACCTGCACCTGCGGGTCGGCCGCCGGCCCCTGCACCCGATAGGCGGTGGCGAAGACCCCCCCGCCAGGCTCCGGGCTGAACAGCCGCCCCAGCACCGGCAGATTTCCCAGCAGTGTATTGAACATATAGGCCGGCACGATGGTGCCCTCGATGTCGAGGATGTCGGCCTCGCGCAGGATGCGGCCGCGCGCGGTCAGCCCCAGGCTGGCGGAGAAGGCGCGGGCGTCGTTGAGCGTCAGCGCCTCGCGAGTCAGGGTGAACGGCACCTCGGCGCGGGCGAAGTTCAGGCCCTGGCCGCCCTGCAGCGCATCCACCATGCCGTACAGTGTCATCGCCTGCAGCAGCTTGCCGATCGCCGGCGCGCCGCGCACCGAGAAGGCGTCCAGCTCGGCCATGCCGGTCAGCGCCGCGCCGGGCTCATTGCCGGCCCAGGCGCCGTTGAGGGTCAGGCGGCCGCCATCGATGGTGGTGATGTTGTCCAGCGCGCGCAGCACCGCGCCGCCATCCTCGGCAGTGATGCGCAAGGTGCGGCCGGGGCCGCGCGGCGCCACCGCCAGCTCGAAGCCGCCACCGGCGGTGGACGTGCGGCCGCGCAGGCTGCCCTGTCGCATCACGCTGCGCTCATCCACCACCGCGCGGCCCTGCACGCCGAACAGCTCCCGCCGCTCGCCCATGGTCACCCGGTCGAAGCGCGCCTCCACCACCAGGGGCGGCGAATTGCCGCTGCTGGCCGGCTCGTCGGCGCGGCGCTCCGCCAAAATCGGCCGCAGATCGAGCAGCGGGCCGCGCAGATTGACCAGCCAGGGCGCGCCCTGCAGTGCCGGCGGCCGCACGTCGCCCTGGAAGCGGCTGGCGCCGAACAGGCTTTCCGCCAGCTCGTAGCGCTCGATCCGGCCGCGGGTGACGATGGCGCGACCGCGCAGCGACAGGTCGAGCACATCCAACCGGGCGTTCTCCACCGCGACCAGATTGTCGCCCTGCAGCCGCAGCAGCGCCTCGGCCGAGCCAGGGCTGCCCACCCGCTTGCCCCACCGCGCCGCGGAGAGGTCGATGATGGCCGGCGCCAGGTCGGCCCGGAGCGTGACCGTTGCCTGGCCGTTGCGCCGCCGCTCGGTGCGGCCGTCGATGGCGACGCTGCCGCCCAGCACGTCGCCCAGGTCAAAGCCCACCTGCGCCAGCTGCGCAGCTGTCACCGTTCCCTGCACCGATTCGCGGGCAACGACCTGGTTGGCCGGCCCCTGCCGGAAATCCATCTCGGTCAGCAACCGCAGCGGCGCGCCCAGCATGGTGGCGGTGCCCTGCAGGCGCAGCCGGTCAGTGTCCACCGTCAGCTCCGCCGCGCCGTTTTCCAGATCGCGCCCGAGCAGCGCACGGGCCACCCGCAGCTGCGTCAGCCGGCCCTCGGCACGGACGCGGATCGCCTCGT
>CAXTJY010000264.1:0-6100 GCA_964244395.1 uncultured Rhodovarius sp. | reverse complement strand
GGCCTTTCGGCCCTTGCTGGGTGGGTGTCGGGAGGGCAAAGCCCTCCTGACGAGTCACCAGCACCCCCTCACAAATACCGCTGGATATCGAGCGAGCTGTCCTTCCCGATCGCGTGGGCATGGGTGCTCAGGAAGTGGTCGGCGGCGGCGTGGCCATAGCGGCGGAGGGTTTGCAGGAAGTCCATGTCGCCATTGAATTTGGTGCTGAGTTTGAACTCACGCATGTGGATTTCGTCTTCGATCGAATGCAGGAAGATGCGGCGATAGCGGGGCTGTTCGAGGCGGCCGCCTTCCAGCAGGCGCTGGACAAAGTCGATGGCCCGCATTTCGGACATCAGCGAGGCGTTGAAGGAGATTTCGTTCAGCCGGTTCATGATGTCGGAGACCGTGGTCGGGATTTCCTCGCGGTACAGCGGGTTGAGCTGCACCAGGATGATGTCGGCGGCGGACCGCTCGTGATAGAGTGGCCACAGCGCCGGGTTGCCCAGGTAGCCGCCGTCCCAATAGAACTCGCCGTCGATCTCAACCGCCTTGAACACGTTGGGCAGGCAGGCGCTGGCCAGCAGCGCGTCCACGGTGATCTCCTCGCGCCGAAAGACCTTGGGCTTGCCGGAGCGCACGTTGGTCGCGCTGATGAACATGCGGATGGCGTTCTTGTCCTCGCGCAGCAGCTTGAGGTCGAGCATGTTCATCAAGGCCCGGCGCAGCGGATTGTATTCCAGCGAGAACGGGTTGAGCTGATAGGGCGAGGCCATGCGCGTCAGCGCCTCGAAGGCGTTCCAGGCCATCGAGTTGCTGAGGTCGTGCCCCCACATCGCCTTTTCCATTGGCGAGGCCTTCATCGGGCTCATGGCGAAGGCGGAGCCGATACCTTTCCAGAACTTCTCCAGCGCGTCGCGCGCGCCCGGCCGGCCGCCCTGACTGAGCCCCAGCGCGAAAACCGCGGCGTTGATGGCGCCAGCGGAGGTGCCGGAGATGCCGTCGAATTCCAGCCAATCCTCGTCCAGCAGCCGTTCCATGACGCCCCAGGTGAAGGCGCCGTGGGTGCCGCCGCCTTGCAGCGCCAGGTTGATCTTGCGGGTGTCGCGCGACTGGGAAACCGGCGCCGCGATGGGGGTCACGCTATCCATCAAGCGGCCACCCAGCCGCCGTCGATCGACAATGCCGCGCCGTTGACCGCGCCGGAGCCGGGGCCGCAAAGCCACAGCGCCAGGCGCGCGACATCCTCCACCTCGACCCAGCGTTTGGATGCCTGCTTCTCCAGCAGGTGGTCGCGCAACGCCACTTCCTCGGAGACGCCAAACTTCTTCGCCAGTGGCGCGACCTGCGCCTCGGCCAACGGCGTGCGGACAAAGCCCGGGCAGATGGCATTGCAGGTGACCGGCGAAGTCGCGACCTCCAGCGCCACCGACTTGGTCAGCCCGACCACGCCGTGCTTGGCGGCGACGTAGGCGGTCTTCTCCGGGCTCGCGACCAGCCCGTGGGCGGAGGCGATGTTGATGATCCGGCCGCGGCCACGGGCCAGCATGCCCGGCAGTGCGGCTTTGATGGCGTGGAAATTGGATGTCATGTTGATCGCGATGATCGCGTCCCATTTGTCGTCCGGAAAATCCTGGACTGGCGAGACGAATTGTATCCCGGCATTGTTGACCAACACGTCAACGTCTCCGGCCTCGGCGATCATGGCGCGAATTTCGGCCGGCTTGGACATGTCGGCGGCGCTGTAGGGGGCCTGGCCGGTCCCCATGAGGGCACCGATCTCGGCACGGGCCGCGGCGATTTCCTCCGGCTTGCCGAAGCCGTTGAGCACGATCCGCCCGCCCGCCTGCGCCATCAACCGGGCAATCCCCAGGCCGATGCCGGAGGTGCTGCCGGTGATCAGCGCCGTCTGGCCTTGCAAGATCATGTCCATGCCGGGCTTTTCCCTCAAATTTGTTGCAGCGCGATACACCGTTCCGATTCCGTCATCAATGAGCGGCCGCGGCGACTTGGTGACCTGGTGCGCGCCAATCGGAGGTTTGCAGACAAATTGGCATTCCATTGCCAGGGCCAGGCAGCCGCCCCGCCCGCGGAGCCCCTTTTCGGGAATGCGCCATCGCATGCCGACTGGACCATCGGCTGTTCCCCGGCCTGCGTGCCAAACCGCTCTCGCGCCGCCAAAAAACGCCCATCCGAACTATTAGGACAAATTGCCGGAGCGGTTCTTTGCCGCGATGCCACAAGCTGCAGCTTGTCGTGTTTATCGCTTCGTACCCTGCCGCTCCGCATTTCCATCACCTCATAAAACGCACGTTATGGTATTTATTCCTTGCTATTCGCAAGCCTTATTTCCTAAACTTTCCCACACACCACCGCGTTCACCCCTCATGACCTTGCGCCCTGAACTTCGCCCGCTTCTCACCTTTCTCCTCGTCGCCGGCCTCACCCTCGCCTTCATCCTGCTGGCGGATGAGGTGATGGAGGGCGATGTCGGCCAGTTCGACGACTTCATGTTCAGCCTGCTCCGTCGCAGCCACGAGCCGGCCTGGCTCACCGAAATGGCGCGCGACGTGACCGCGCTGGGCAGCTTCGCCGTGCTGGGCCTCGTGCTCGCCCTCGCAGTCGCCGGCCTGTTCCTGGCAGGGCTGCACCATGCCGCCTGGCTCGCTCTGGCCTCGGTGCTCAGCGGCACGGCGCTCAGCACCTTACTGAAGATGGGTTTCGACCGGCCCCGCCCGCAATGGCCTGGCGCCCCCGCCGTCTTCACCGCCAGCTTCCCCTCCGGCCATGCCATGCTGACGGCGGTCACCTTCCTGACGCTCGGCGCCCTGCTGGCGCGGATGACGACGCGGCGGCGGCAGAAAATCTTCGCCATGGGCAGTGCCATCGTGTTGACCATCCTGGTCGGCCTCACCCGCATCCACCTGGGCGTGCACTACGCCACCGATGTCCTGGCCGGCTGGGTCATGGGCGGCGCCTGGGCGCTACTATGCTGGAATCTGGCGCTGTGGCTGCAAAGACGGGGCCAGGTGGAGCAGCCGGCGGCATAGCCGCCGCTGGCTGCGGCGCGTTACTCCGCCGCCTGGCGCTTCTGGCTGGCCCCGCGCGCCGCGATCACCGCTGCCAGCGCCGCCGCCGACGCCGCCTGCGCCGGCTCGATCACCGGCACCCCGGCCGCCCGCTCGGCAGCGTCCCGATGAGCGGCCATGCCGGCGCAGCCCAGGATGATCGCTTTTGCACCCGCCGCTGCCAAAGCCTTCGCCGTGGCCTCGATGCGCCGGCGTGGCGCCACAGGGTCGGTCAGCTCTTCCATCTCCAGATTGAGCGGGATCCAGGCGGCTAGCCGGGCCTCCAGTCCCAACGCCTGCAACGCCCGGTCGTGCCGCTCGCGCGACAGATCTGTGAAGCCGATGATGCCGAAGCGGTCGGCCCGATTCAGCGCCGCCGTCACCGCGCTGCGAAACATGCCGAAGACCGGGCGCCGGGTCGCCGCGCGGGCGGCATCCAGCCCAGGGTCGCTGACGCAACCGATGATGTAGGCATCCGCCGCCTCCGTCTCGACCACCCGGCACAGCGGCTCGACCACGCCGAACCAGTCCCGCCAGGTGACGATGGCGGGCGGGCCCTCCGCCAGCCGCACCACATCGATCCGCGGCAGCCCCGGCGCCGCGAACCCCGCCACCGCCTCCACCATCCCCGCGGTGCAGGAGAGCGACGAGTTCGGGTTGATCAACAGGATGCGTTCGGCCATGCGCTCAGCTTCGCGCGCGTCCGGCTTGATCGCAACCCGGAATGACTGGACAGTGAGCTCGGCGCCGCGCTTATGGTGCAACGCACAATCACCCGGACGACATTGATGGCCAACGAGCCGCTGGAGACCTGGGCGCCGGATCGCGCCGAACCGCCGCGGCTATATCCGCGCCCGCCATTCTGGACGGCACTGGCCCGTGGCGCGCGCAATCGTTGCCCGGTCTGCGGCGAGGGCCGTGTGTTCCGAACCTTCCTGGGCCTGGTACCGGAATGCGGCCATTGCGGCACCCCGCTCGGCCGCCTGCGGCCGGATGACGCCGCCCCCTATTTCGTCATCCTGATCGCTGGCCACGTGCTGCTGCCGCCGGTCTTCTGGGTGGAACGGCACTACATGCCGCCGATGTGGCTGCATATGGTCGTCTGGCTGCCGCTGTTCACCGTGGTGTGCACGCTGCTGCTGCGGCCAGTGAAGGGCGCGGTGGTCGGCTTGCTGTGCCGGCTGGGCTTCACCGGTGACGAGCATTTGCCACCGCCCCTTCCCGGCTCCCAGGCCGAGCGCCCCTGACGTGACGGACCGCCGCCTGATCCGCATCGACCTGCCCGAGGCGCCGCCGCTGCAAAGCGCCTATGCCGAGGCGGATCGCCGCCAGGCCGTGGCCGACATTCTGGCCGGGAACCGCTTCGACCCGACGGAGCTGGGCGATGGCCCGTTCGCGCTCACCCTCACCCTGCGCGACGGCCGGCTGACCTTCGACATCCGCGACCAGGCGGACCAGCCGCTGCGTGCCATCATCCTTGCGCTGGGGCCGTTCCGCCGGTTGATCAAGGACTACATCATGGTGGTGGAAAGCCATGAGCTGGCGGTCGTCTCCGGCGACGGCGAGGCGCGGCTGCAGGCGATCGACATGGGCCGGCGCGGCCTGCACAACGAGGGCGCGGAGCTGCTGATCAGCCGGCTGGAAGGCCGCGTCGCGCTGGACCATGAGACGGCCCGGCGACTCTTCACCCTGATCTGCGCCCTGCACCAGCGCATCTGAAGCGCCGCGCGAATTGAGTTGCGGCCGTCGCGTTGGCGCGCAATCGTCCCCCCAGATGGAGGAGAACGACATGCGCACCATGACCGCTATTCCCGTGATGACGGCCGCCCTGTTGGGCTTGGCGGCCTGCGTCGGCAACGAGACACCTGCCTCCACGGCGCCCGCCGCGCCCCGCACCGCAACACCCGCCGCCTCGGCAGCCATCAGCATCAACGGCACGTTCACCGGCACGTTGGGCGCGCCGACGGCTACGGGCAGCGGAACCGGCTCGCAATGCTACCAATCCGGCACACCGCAGACGCTGCGTGTGGCGAACGGGCAACTGCGCGGCGGCATCTTCTACCGCCAGTTCAACGGCCCCGTCGGCGCCGATGGCAGCTTCAACCTGACCGGGCCGGACAGTCGGAACAACGGCAATCCCGGCACCATCGAGGGCCGTGTCACCCCCACCGGGCTGGAGGGCACCTTCACCTTCCGGGTCGGCACCCGGACCACCTGCACCTATGCGCTCAGCGGCCTGACGCGGAGCTGACCCTCATGGTTGGGCGATACGCCGTCTTGCTGTAGTGCGGCAGCTCCGCGCTCCAGGTCACAGGCTTTTCCATGAAGATCGACGACCAGCATTTCCGTGCCGTCTGGCTGGATGGCGACACCGTCCGCATCATCGATCAAACCGCCCTGCCCTGGAAGCTCGACATCCTGGAGTTGCCGGATGCCGCCGCTGCCGCCCATGCCATCCGCGCGATGCAGATCCGCGGCGCCCCGCTGATCGGCGCCGTCGCCGCCTATGGCTTGGCGCTGGCCATGCGGGCCGACCCCACCAGCCTGCACGAGGCGTCGGCCACGCTGCGCGCCACCCGCCCCACCGCCGTCAACCTAGCCTGGGCGTTGGAGCGCATGGTCGCCCGCCTGGCCAATCTGCCGCTGGCGGAGCGCGAGGCCGCCGCCTTCGCCGAGGCCACCGCCATCGCGGATGGGGAGGTGGCGATGTGCGCCGCCATCGGCGGCCACGGCCTGCCGTTGCTGGCCGACATCGCGGCGGCAAAGGGTCGGGTGAACGTGCTGACCCATTGCAATGCCGGCTGGCTCGCCACCGTCGATCACGGCTCGGCGCTCAGCCCGATCTACCGGGCGCATGATGCGGGCATCGACGTGCATGTCTGGGTGGACGAAACCCGGCCGCGCAACCAGGGCGCGTCGCTGACGGCATTTGAACTGGGCAGCCATGGCGTCGCCCACACCATCCTGGCGGACAATGCCGGTGGCCATTACATGCAGCAGGGCGCCGTGGACATGGTCATCGTCGGCACCGACCGCGTCACCGCCAATGGCGA
>CAXTJY010000263.1:0-6113 GCA_964244395.1 uncultured Rhodovarius sp. | reverse complement strand
GCGAGAAATCGCCGGAGGGCACGTTGCCGGAGCCCTTGAACATCATGTGTTCCATGAAGTGGGCGATGCCGGAAAGCGCCTGCGGGTCCTCGCCCGAGCCGCAACCGTAGAACACGTAATGCGCCACCACCGGGGCGCGGTGATTCTCGTCCAGCACCACGCGCAGCCCGTTCGCCAGGGTCCAGGTCTTGGCGCCGAACAGCGGCCGGTCCAGCGGCAGGGGGGCCTGGGCGGACACGCGGGAAACCGCCGGCAGGGTCAGCGCGGCGGCGATGGTCGAACGTCGGGTCAGGTCGGTCATTCCAGTCCAGATGGGGCGGGTGGGCGTGGTTGGGAATGCCGGGGATGACATTTCCTGAATGCGTCGAGGTTCATCTTGGAGTGTGCCACGCGGCTGGTCCACACTGGGGTCACTTCCCGGGGGACGAGGATGATCATGGTAACGATGCGGGTGGGCGCCCTCTGATGCGCGCCGCGTGGTGGGAGCAGAACGGCGCCGCCGCTGATGTGCTGGTGCTGGGCGACATGCCCACGCCCAGCCCGGCGCCGGGCGAGGTGCTGGTGCGGGTGGTGACCAGCGGGGTCAACCCGTCGGACGTGAAATCCCGCGCCGGCCGCCAGCCGGCCTTTCCGCGCATCGTCCCGCACAGCGACGGGGCGGGGGTGATCGAGGCGGTCGGCCAGGGCGTCGATGCGGCCCGGGTGGGGCAGCGGGTGTGGATCTGGAATGGGCAGTGGAAGCGGGCACAGGGCACGGCGGCCGAATACATCGTGCTGCCGGGACACCAGGCGGTGCCGCTCGGCGAGGAGACCGGCTTCGACGCCGCCGCCTGCTTCGGCATCCCGGCGCTGACCGCGCTGCATGCCGCGCTGTGCGACGGCGGCGTGTCGGGCCAGCGGGTGCTGGTGCAGGGCGGCGCCGGGGCGGTCGGGCATTACGCCATCCAGTTCGCCCGGCTGCTGGGGGCGGCGCAGGTGCTGGCGACAGTGAGCGGGCAAGCCAAGGCCACGCACGCCCGGGCGGCGGGGGCGGACGCCGCCATCCTTTATCGGGACGAGGATGTGGCGGCCCGGGTGCGCGACTTGACCGGCGGGCATGGGGTGGACCGGGTGATCGAGCTGGACATGGCCGGCAATGCCGCCACGTTGCCCGGCCTGCTGGCGCCGGGCGGCTTCGTCGCCTGCTACGGCTCGAATCGCGCCGAGGCCTCGCTGGCCTTCCAGCCGAACATCCTGGGCGGCATCGGCTACCGCTTCTTCATCGTCTATGAGCTGAGCCCGGCGGATCGCGCGCGGGCGGTGGGCGCGCTGACCGCCTGGTGCAAGGCGGGCCTGCTGAAGCACGCCGTGGCGGCGCGGCTGCCGCTGAACGAGATCGTGGCGGCGCATGAGGCGGTCGAGAGCGGAACGCTGATTGGCAACATGGTGGTGGACCTGCAATAGCCCCCGGGGCAATAGGCTGCGCATGGCCAAGCCCACCCCACCCACCGCCGGCGGCAAGCGCCGCGGCCTGACGACGCAGGTGCGGGCCATCGCCGGCCGCAGCGTGAAAAGCCGCGAATGGCTGCAACGCCAACTCAATGACCCTTACGTGCAGGCGGCGCAGAAAGCCGGTTGGCGCTCGCGCGCCGCGTTCAAGCTGATCCAGTTGGATGAGAAGTTCCACCTCCTCAAGCCAGGTCTGCGGGTGGTCGACCTGGGCGCCGCGCCGGGTGGCTGGATGCAGGTGGCGGCAGCGAAGGGCTGCCGCGTGGTGGGCCTCGACCTGCTGGAGATCGACCCCGTACCGGGCACGGTGGCGCTCCAGGGCGACTTCCAGGAGGAAGCCGTGGAACGCGCCGTGCTGGACGCCATGGCCGGGCCGGCGGACCTGGTGCTGTCGGACATGGCGCCCAACACCACCGGCCATGGCCCGACCGATCACCTGCGCATCATGGGCCTGGCCGAGATCGCGCTGGACTTCGCGGAGCGGGTGCTGGTGCCCGGCGGCGCCTTCGCCGCCAAGGTGTTTCAGGGCGGCAGCGAGGCGGCGATGCTGATCCGCCTGCGGGCCCGCTTCGCCACGGTGAAGCACGCCAAGCCAGCGGCGAGCCGCAAGGATTCGTCGGAGCTTTACGTGGTGGCGACCGGCTTCAAGGGCTGACGCGCTGCCCCAGTCAGCCATCGGCCAAGATGGCTCCTTGACGACGCAATTATATGTCGATATTTCTCGACATGTGGAAATCAACGACGCCATCGAAGGGTTTGCCGCCTTGGCGCAGGAGACGCGGCTCGCCGCCTTCCGCCTGCTGGTCGAGGCGGGGCCGGCCGGCCTGCCCGCCGGGGATGTCGCCCGCGCGCTGTCGGTACCCCACAACACCTTGTCCTCCCATCTGGCGCAGCTCACCCGTGCCGGCCTCGTCACCGCGCGCCGCGATGGGAGGCAGATGATCTTCGCCGCCGATTTCGACGGGATGCGCGGCCTGATCGCCTTCCTGATCGAGGATTGTTGCCGCGGCCGTCCGGAGGCGTGCGCGCCGCTGCTCGACGCTGCCATGTGCGCCCCCTCTGCCGCCTGCCGCCCCTGAAGGAGAACGATGATGAAACGCATGCACGTGAACATGAAGGTCACCGACCTCGCCGCCTCGGTCCGGTTCTATGAGGGGCTGTTCGGCGAGCGGCCCAGCGTGCTGAAGCCGGATTACGCCAAGTGGATGCTGGAGGACCCGCGGGTCAACTTCGCCATTTCCACCCACGGCGCGGGCGCGGGCCTCGATCACCTCGGCATCCAGGCCGAGGATGCGGGAGAGCTGGCGGACACCTACAGCCGGATGCGGGCCGCCGAGCGGCCGATCCTGGAGCAGGGCAGCACCGTCTGCTGCTACGCGGCCTCGGAAAAAAGCTGGATCACCGATCCCGACGGGGTGGCGTGGGAGGCCTTCCTGACCCATGGCGAGAGCACGGTCTATGGCGATGGCTCCGGCGAGGCGCCGGCCGCCCCGGCGTGCTGCGCCCCGGCGCCGACCGCGGCGTGCTGCGGGTGACCACCACCATCTGGCACAACCCCGCCTGCGGTACCTCGCGCAACGCCCTGGCGATGCTGCGGGCCGCCGGCGAAGCCCCGGTGATCGTGGAATACCTGAAGGACACACCGGACCGCGAGGCGCTCACCGCCGCCTTCGCCGCGGCGGGCCTGACGCCACGCCAGGCGATGCGCGAGAAAGGCACACCGGCGACTGAACTCGGCCTGCTGGAGGCGTCGGACGACGCCATCCTCGACGCCATGCTGGCCCATCCCATCCTGATCAACCGCCCCTTCGTCTTCACCACCGCCGGTGTGCGGCTGTGCCGGCCCAGCGAGCTTGTGCTGGACATCCTGCCGGCGGGGCTTGACCAACCCTTTGCCAAGGAAGACGGCCAGGTCGTGCGTTGAACGCGCGGGACTTCACCGCCGAAGCGCTGGCCACCGCGCTGCTGCTGGCGACCGTCGTCGGCTCCGGCATCATGGCCGAGCGGCTGGCAGGCGGAAACCAGGCGGTGGCGTTGCTGGGCAACACCCTGGCGACCGGCGCGATGCTGCCGGTGCTGATCTGGACGTTTCGCGGCCCGGCGATGAATCCCGCCGTCACCCTCGTGCTGCGCGGCCCGTGGCTGGCCATCGCGGCGCAGGTGCTGGGCGCCGTGCTCGGCGTCTGGCTGGCGCATGCGATGTTCGAGGTGCCGGTCTGGCAGCTCGGCATCAAGCCGCGCGCCGGCCTGGGGCAATGGCTGGCCGAATTTACCGCCACTTTCGCGCTGCTCACGGTGGTGCTTCGCACGCCCGCCGCGCTGGTGGCGCCGGCAGTCGGGCTGGTGGTGACGGCGGGCTACTGGTTCACCGCGTCGACCAGCTTCGCCAACCCGGCGGTCACCCTGGCGCGCGGCCTGACCGATAGTTTCTCCGGCATTGCGCCGGTCGATGTGCCCGCCTTCATCCTGGCCCAGCTCGCCGGCGCCTTCGCGGCGCGGGCGTTCTGGACTTGGCAGGATCAGTCGGCGAAGCTGCCGGCCGCCTGAATCAGCGGCCGCCAGCGCGCCACTTCGCTGATGAGAAACTGCCGATGGTAGGCCGGGGTGGCGCGGTCCTGCGGCACCGGCTCGGTTACCAGCTCGGCGAAGCGCTGCACCACCCTTGGCGACTGGATGGCGACGCGCAGCGCGGCGGAGAGCCGCTCCACCAGCGCGGCCGGCGTGTCCTTCGGCGCATACATGCCGTGCCACACGCTCATCACCAGGTTGGGGTGGCCGGCTTCGATCGCGGTGGGAATGGTATCCAGTCCCGGGCCGGGCAGCCGCGTCTCGCTCATCACGCAGAACGCCTTGATGCGGCCCTCGCGCACCAGCGGCGCCAGGATGGTGCCCTGGCCGCCATACACGTCCAGCCGGCTGGCCATCAGCTCGGTGGAGATCGGCGCGCTGCCGCGGAAGCCGATGGTGTTCAGCGTGGCCGGCGCCTCGCGCTGCATCAGCATGCCGGCCAGATGGTCGCTGCTGCCCAGGCCGGAATTGCCGATGGAAAGGCGCTCGCCGCCGGCCCGCATCGCCGCCAGCATCTCGGCCAGGGTATTGGCGGGGAAGTCCGGGCGAGCCACCACCATCTGCGGCACCTCGGTCACCAGGCCGAGCGGCGCGAACCCCTCCACCACGTCGTAGGGCAGCCGGCGGTACAGGCTGGCGGCGCCGGCATGGCCGATATGGTGCATCAGCAGGACCGAACCATCGGGCCGCGCATTGGCCACCCGGGCGGCGCCGATCGTGCCGCCGGCGCCGGTCACGTTCTCGACCACGATCTGCGCCTCCAGTGGCGGCCCCATGGCTTCGGCCATCAGACGGGAGATCAGGTCCGTCGGGCCGCCCGGGGCGAAGGGGCAGATGATGGTGATATTGCGGGGTGCCTGGGCCAGGGCGGGCATGGCAAGGCTGGCGGCAAGCAGGGTGCGGCGACGCATGGAATGTTTCCTCGGGCTTTTGCGCAGCCTGGCACGGCGGGCAACGCGAATGAAGCATCCTGTGTTATGCAGCGATGATGCAGATGCTGACGGATTGGAATTTCTGGGGCTTCGTGGGCGCCTGCTTCGTGGTGTCGCTGTCAGGCGCCTTCTTCAAGCCCGGGGCATGGTACGACGGGCTGCGCAAGCCCAGCTGGAATCCGCCGAACTGGCTTTTCGCCCCGGCCTGGACACTGCTGTATGTGATGATCGCCATCGCAGGCTACCTGGTGTGGCGCGAGGTGGGCTTCGGCCAGGCGCTGGCGGTCTACGGGGTGCAGCTGGGGCTGAATGCCATGTGGTCCGGCCTGTTCTTCGGCCTGAAGCGGACGGATTTCGCCTTCTACGGGCTGGCGGCGCTGTGGCTGTCCATCCTGGCCTGCATCATCCTGTTCGCGCCGATCAGCGCGACGGCGATGTGGCTGATGGTGCCGTATCTGGCCTGGGTCAGCTTTGCTGGGCTGCTGAACTGGACGATGTGGCGCCTGAACGGGCCGCAGCCGGCTTAAGGCGCAACGCGGGTGGCGCGCATCGCGCTGGCGGCCAGCGGCGTGCCCATCGCCGCCACGAAGGCGCCCGGCAGCCGGCGCATCAGCCAGGCCCCTGCCCCCGCCAGCCGCATCTGCCCAGACGTGCGGCGACGCCACCCGGCATGGAATTGCGCCGCCCCCTGCCCCGCCCCGATCCCGGCCGCGGCTGCCAGGCCTGAGCTCAGCGCCATCGCCATGCCGTCACCGGTGAAGCTGGGAATGACCGAAAGCTGGTCGCCGACGCGATACAGCCCATCCTCGCCGCCACGCTGCCGGAAGCCATAAGGCACCCCTGCCACAGCGAGCGGCCGCGGCCAGAGCGGGCGTGCATCGCGCAGCAGCCGCTCGCCCAGGGCGGAGCCGTGCCGGACCAGATCAAGGAACTCCCCCGAATGGGCCGGCACCGGCCCGGTCAGCGCGGCGCATAGGTTGGCCATGCCGTGCGCGCCAGGCTGCAGCCCCGCATAGCCGCCGGCGCAGGGCAGCAGGGTCACCGCAGGCGCCAGGTCGAGCCCCGCCAGATGCAGCTTGAGGCCCACCGCGCCCCGGCCGGCCTGGCGCGCCTGCGCCACCTGCG
>CAXTJY010000262.1:0-6120 GCA_964244395.1 uncultured Rhodovarius sp. | reverse complement strand
CCGAACTTGTCGCGCGCGCCCCGGCGGATGGCTACACGCTGCTGTTCGGCGCGGGTGGCCCGCTGACCGCAAATCCGGTGCTGCAGGCCCGGCTGCCCTATGATGCGGAGCGTGATTTCCGGCCCATTGGCCTGGTCGGCATCCTGCCCATGGTGGTCCAGGTCACGCCGCGCCTGGCCGCGCGCAGACTGCCTGAGTTGCTGGCGTTGATGCGCGCCCGCCCGGGTCAGATCACGGTGGCGACGCCAGGCAACGGCAGCGCGGCTCACCTGGCACTGGAACTGCTCATGGCCACCGCGGATGTCCGCGCCGCTCATGTGCCCTATCGTGGTGGCAGCGCCATGATCCCCGACCTGATCAGCGGAACCGTGGACGTGGCCATGGTGGAGCTTCCCTCCGCGCTGCCTCTGCATCGGGACCATCAGGCGCCCATCATCGCCATCGCGACGGAGCAGCGTTCACCCCTGCTGCCGAATGTCGGCACGATGATCGAGGGTGGCCTGCCTGGCTTCACAGCCGGCAGCTATGGCGGTCTGCTGGCACCAAGTGCCATCGCGCCCGAGGTGATGGCGGCCCTGCAAACAGCGCTTGCCGCGACACTCAGGGAGCCGGCCGTCCTCTCACGCATCGCCGAGGTCGGCGCCATTCCAGCGACCGACATGCAGCGTTCGCCAGACGGCTTCGCCGCCTTCCTGCGGCAGGAGCTGATCAATGCGCGGCGCGCGGCGGACCTGGCCGGCCTGCGCCCTGCATGACCCCCTCAAGCCTCCCCCACGCAATCCAGCATCGCCGCATCCAGCGCATCCTTCGGCGCCTTGCCGCCCCACAGCACGAACTGGAACGCCGGGTAGAAGCGCTCGCACTCGTTCAGCGCGATGTCGACCAAATCCTCCAGGCTCTCGGCACTCGCCCCCGGCGCGCCCCGCAGCAGCACGGCATGCCGGAATACCGGCACCCCATCGTCGCCCTCCAAGCCAAAATGGCCGATCCACAGCCGCTCATTGGCCAGCGCCAGCAACTCGTACAGCGCGCCGCGCCGGTTCACCGGCACCTTGATGTCGAAGGCGCAGGAGAAATGCATGGCGCTGATCTCCCGCGCCCAGGAAAAGAACATCGCGTAGTGGCCCCATTTCCCCGGTGCCTCGGCCACCATCTCCCCATCGGACTGGCGTTCGCAGGCCCACTCGTTCGCGCTCAGGATCTGCTCGAGCACATCGAGCGGATTGGTCGCTGTTTCGTGGAATTCATGGGTCATCATGCCCGACATCGCAGCGCCCCCGTGCAGGCGGGCCGAACCCGCGGCGGGGATCGCCGGAGGAACGCGGCTCGCATTCCGCGCCGCCGGATCCACCGCCCCGGCCCCAGGCCCCCTGCCCAGGGATGGGGGCTGCAAGCGCCCGGCACCACTACCGCTAGGGTATGAGGCCGCAAAGCCGCGCCGCAAGGGGCGGCGTGTTACGCTGTTGTGGACGAATCCAGGTTGCCGGCGAGAAGAATGCGCGGGGCGGGGTTTTCCAGCCGGTCCAGCCGTGCCTCCAGCGTCCGAACCTTCTCCTCCAGCAGCTCCGTCGCCTCCCTGGCCCGCCGGGCCAGCTCCAGCGCCGCCTCGAACTCGTCTCGCCGCACCAGTTCCATGCGCTGGGCAAATGCGTCCGCGCGCGACTTCGCCAGCGCCTCGGCCTCCTGCTTCAGCCCCGCCAGCACGCTGAAGGCACCGCCGGCCACGCCTGCCAGGTCGTCCAGTCGCTGTCGTATGCCGCTCATGTCACTCTCCTTCACAGGGCGTGAGATACCGCCGCGTTGCATGACCCTCTATAGGGCAACGCGCACACCGCCACGAGGTCGCATGCTTCCATTGATCGCCTTCCCCATGATCGACCCCGTCGCCATCCAGCTTGGGCCGCTGGGCATCCGCTGGTACGCGCTGGCCTACATCGCCGGCATCGTCGGCGGTTGGCAGCTGTGCCGCCGGCTGGTCACCATGCCGCCGCCCGTCGCCACCGCGCAGCAGCTCGACGATTTCGTCACCTGGGCCACGCTGGGCATCATCATCGGCGGCAGGCTGGGCTACGTGCTGTTCTACCGGCCTGGCCACTATCTGTTCGCGCCGTGGGAAATTCCGATGGTGTGGCAGGGCGGCATGGCGTTCCATGGCGGCGCGCTGGGGGTAATCGTGGCGGCGTGGCTGTTCTGCCGGCAGCAGAAGCTATCCCCACTGGGCTTTGGCGACCGGGTGGCCGTGGGCGTGCCGATCGGGCTGTTCTTCGGTCGCATGGCGAATTTCGTGAATGCCGAGCTGTATGGCCGCCCCAGCGACGCGCCCTGGGCCATGGTGTTCCCGACCGACCCGCAGTTTTTGCCGCGCCACCCCAGCCAACTCTACCAGGCCGGGATGGAGGGCATACTGCTGTTCGGGCTGATGCTGGCGTTGTTCTTTGGCACCCGGCTGCGCGAGCGCACCGGCTTCCTGACCGGCGCCTTCATCGCGGGCTATGGCGTGGCCCGCTGCATCGGCGAGTTCTTTCGGCAGCCCGACGCGCATTTGGGCTTCCTGGCAGTCGGCACCACCATGGGTCAATTGCTGTCGCTGCCGATGATGGCGGTGGGCGCCTGGCTGATGCTGCGGGCAAAGCGGGCAGCCCCGGCTCCGCAGCCCGTTGGATCGTGAGCGGAGCCGACAGACCTTACCCCGCGATGCGCCCGAAGCCTGCCAACGGCGACGGGCGCCAGACCACCGGCAGCGGTGACGCCGCCGATGACGGGCGGGTGGGGGTGGAACGCCTCGACACCTTCATGGCGCGCGCCAACGCCGCCTTCTATGCCGGGCCGGACCCGCTGTCGCACTTCACCACCGCACCGGAGATCAGCCAGGCCTTCGGCGAATGCCTGGGATTGTGGGCGGCGGTCACCTGGCAGCAGCTCGGCAGCCCCGACCCGGTGTGGCTGGTGGAGCTGGGGCCCGGGCGCGGCACGCTGATGGCCGATGCGTGGCGGGCGGTCTGCGCCATGGTCCCTGCCTTCGCGGCCGCCGCGCGGGTGGCGCTGGTCGAGACCTCGCCCAGCCTGCGCGAACGGCAGCGCGCCAACCTGGCAACCTTGCCCGCGCGGTGGTTCGACACAGTGGAAGACGTGCCGCCCGGCCCCGCCATCGTCATCGCCAACGAATTCCTCGACGCGCTGCCGATTCGGCAGTTCGTCCGCCGCGACGGCGGCTGGATGGAACGCTGGGTGAAGGATGGCGGGTTCGTGGAGTTGCCCACCGACACCGCCCTGCCGCATGCGCCGGAAGGCAGCGTGGCCGAGATCGCCCAGGCGGCGCGGGCAGTCGTCGCCGGACTGGCCGAAAGGCTGGCGCGCGAAGGCGGCGCGGCGCTGATCCTGGACTACGGCTACGCTTCCGGTGGCGTAGCCTCGGTCGCACCCTCACTGGCCTTTCTCCCCAGTCGGTTCGGCGAGACCCTGCAGGCGCTGCGGCGCCACGCCGCCGCCGACCCGCTGGCCGCGCCCGGCCAGGCCGACCTGACGGCGCATGTGGATTTCGCCGCGCTGGCACGCGCCGCCGCCCCGGCCGCCGTGCATGGCCCCCTGCCCATGGGCCTGGTCCTGCAGCGCCTCGGTCTGGTCAGCCGCGCCGCCATGCTGGCGCGCAGCAAACCCTCGCAAGCCGGCCTGATCCTTTCCGGCGCCCAGCGCCTGGTCGCCGCCGAGGGCATGGGCAGCCTGTTCAAGGCGCTGTGCCTTGGACAGGCGGGTCGTCCTGTGCCAGCAGGGTTCGAATGATCACCCACCCCGCCTTGGCCGGCGCCCGGCACGGCTTCTTCACGCGGCAGGGCGGGGTCAGCGAGGGCGGCTATGCCAGCCTCAACTGCTCGGACCGCAGCGCCGACGAAGCCCTGCGCGTGACAGAGAATCGCGGCCTGGCCGCTGGCGCTCTGGGCTACGCACCGGAGGCGCTGACCGGCGTGCATCAGGTGCATGGCGTGGCGGTCGCGATGCTGGACCAGCCCTGGTCGACCCGCCCAGTGGCGGACGCCGTCGTCACCGCGCGGCCCGGCCTGCTGCTGGGCATCGTCACCGCCGATTGCGCACCGGTGCTGTTCGCCGCCGATGGTGTCGTGGGCGCGGCGCATGCGGGCTGGCGCGGCGCGGTGGCCGGCGTGCTGGAAGCCACCCTGGACGCCATGCGCGCCATGGGCGCCCGTGACATCGCAGCCGTGGTCGGCCCCTGCATCGCCCAATCCAGCTATGAAGTGGGCGCCGATCTGCGCGACGCCGTTCTGGCGCACGACCCTGCGGATATGCGGTTTTTCCTCGATGGTGCCCGGCCCGGCCACTGGCAGTTCGACCTGCCCGGCTACTGCGTCGCCCGCCTGCGCGCCGCCGGCGCTGGCGCCCACGCCACCGGCGGGGACACCCTGGCCGAGCCTGACCGCTTCTTCAGCCACCGCCGGCGCACGCTGAACGGCGAAGGCCCGATCGGCCACCAGCTCTCCGCCATCGGGCTCTGATGCCGTATGTGATCATGTTTGCCGTCCTCTGCTTCCTCACCATGGTGGTCACCTGTGCGATTCTGTAGCGCCCTTCTCGCCATGCTGCTTCTGCTGGCCGGCTGCGGCGATCTGGGGCAGCCCTTCCGCGGCCGGCCCGGCCGCAACGCCGCCTGGCTGGCCATCCCGCTCGCGGTGCGCCTGGCGGTGCCGCCGCCGCCGCAGGCGCTGCTGGGCGAGGTCGAGGCGCGACGCCTGGCCCAGGCCGTGACCGAGGGGCTGCAGGCGCGTGACGTGCCCGCCATTGCGGTGGACACCCCGCTGCCGCTGGATTGGCGGCTGGAGATCACCGCCGACAATCTGGGCACCACCGTGCGCCCGCGCTTCACCTTGGTGAATGCCGATGGCGTGCGCCAGGGCGTGCTGGACGGCACGCCGGTGCCGTTGCAGGCCTGGGCCGAGCCGACGCCACCGGTGCTGGCGGGCGTCGCTACCCAGGCGGTGCCCGGCATCACCCAGCTGCTGCTCTCGGTGCAGGCGGCGCGTGCCTCCGCCACCCCCGGTGCCATCTCCGCCGGCCCGCCCCGCATCCGTTTCCTTCCGGTCACCGGCGCGCCGGGCGACGGCGCCCAGGTGCTGGCGGCCCGGATGCGCGAATTCATGTCCAATCTGGGGTTCGTCGTCCAGGAGGCGGCGGAAGGCGCGGAGTATGGACTGACCGCCGTGGTCCGGGTCGAGGCCTCGCCCAACGCCAACCAGCAGCTGGTCGATCTGCAATGGGTGGTGACGCGGCGCGACGGCATCGAGCTGGGCCGGGTGGTGCAGGTGGAGGAGGTCGGCCGCGGCCGGCTCGACCGCTTCTGGGGCGACGTCGCCTATGTCGCCGCCGAACAGGCCAGCGGCGGGGTGCAGACCATCATCCGCAACGCCACCACGCCCACGACGCCCGAGCCGAACCCGCCGCCCGCCACGCCGCGCAACGCCGCCACGCCGCCCGGACTGCGATAAGGCGACAGCGCCGGGCTTCGCGCGGCATGGCGGATCACCGCTCCGGGCCCCCACAGGTTGCCACGCGGCCTTGCCCTTGATAGCACGGTGCCGCCAAGGCGAGGTCCGGAGCCTGCATGAAGATCGTCGCCTGCAACAGCAACATCCCGCTCGCCCAGGCCGTCGCCGACACATTGCAGCTGCCGCTGGTCAAGGCCTCCATCCGCCGTTTCGCCGACATGGAGATCTTCGTCGAGTTCCACGAGAACATCCGCGGCGAGGACGTCTTCGTCATCCAGTCCACCAGCTTCCCGGCCAATGACCACCTGATGGAGCTGCTGATCGCGCTCGACGCGCTGCGCCGCTCCAGCGCCCGGCGGGTGACGGCGGTGATTCCCTATTTCGGCTATGCCAGGCAGGACCGGAAAAGCGGCCCGCGCACGCCCATCTCGGCCAAGCTGGTGGCCAATCTGATCACCGAGGCGGGCGCCGATCGGGTGCTGACGATGGATCTGCATGCCGGCCAGATTCAGGGCTTCTTCGACATCCCGGTCGACAACCTGATCGCGGCACCCCTCTTCGCGCAGGACATCCGGGACCGTTACGCCGGGCGGGACCTCATCGTGGTCAGCCCCGACGTCGGCGG
>CAXTJY010000261.1:0-6123 GCA_964244395.1 uncultured Rhodovarius sp. | reverse complement strand
GGTTCTATCGATTACCCTGGCCGTAACGCGAGGGAACGAACATCTTGTCCAAGCCGCATATCCTGATCGCCGGCGCCGGCATTGGTGGGCTGACGGCTGCGCTCTCCCTGGCGCGCCTCGGGTACCGGGTCAGCGTTCACGAGCAGGCCAACGAGCTGCGCGAGATCGGCGCCGGCGTGCAGATCAGCGCCAACGGCATGCTCGTGCTGCGCGAATTGGGGCTTGCGGACAAGATCATGGCGCTGGCAGCGCACCCCGAGAAGCGCGAAGTCCGGATGTGGAACACCGGCCAGGCCTGGACCGCCTTCGACCTGGGCGCGGTGTCCGTCGCAACCTACGGCAATCCCTACGTCACCATGTACCGGCCGGACCTGCTCGCCGTGCTGGTCGATGCGGTGAACGAGGCGGCGCCCGGCGCCATCCACCTGGGCCAGCGTGCCACAGGCTGCGACAATGATGGGGAGCACGCCGTGCTTCGGCTGGAGGGCGGCGGCGAGGCCCGTGGCGACGCCCTCATCGGTGCCGACGGCATCCACTCCGCCATCCGCGCCACCCTGCACGGCGCCGACCACGCGGAGTTCACCGGCCTGGTCGCCTGGCGGGGCATCATCCCGATGGACACACTGCCGCCCCGCCTGGCGCGTATGGTCTCGTCCAACTGGGTCGGCCCCGGCCGGCACATCGTGCAGTATCCGGTGGCCGGCGGGCGGCTGATGAATTTCGTGGGCGTGGTGGAGCGCACGGACTGGCAGCAGGAATCATGGACCACTCCGGACGGGTTCATCCTGGCCCGCGCGCTGGACGGGCATTCGGACATCCCGACCGCGCTGCGGGTCTATGAGATGGCGCGGCAGGAGCGCACGGCGCGGGTCGTGAACGGCTCGGCCGACAACACCAAGCGCTTCCACAACCCGGCGCTGGCCGATGCGGCTGGCGCGCAAGCCTATGTCGAGCGTGAATGGGCCGAGGACAAGCTGCGCGAACGCTACGACTGGATGTATCGCTACGACGCCACGACCGTGGCCATCTGAGGAAAACGCATCATGAAACTTGGCTCGTTCATTGCCGCCGGCACGCCCGGCTACGGCATCATCCGCGACGACGGCATCGTCAATCTGGCGGCGTTGATGGGCGACCGGGCGCCTACCCTCCGCTGCCTGCTGACCGCCGGCCTGATGGACGAGGCGCGTGGCCTGGCCCAGGCACCGGCGGATCTGGCGCTGGCCGACATCGAGTTCGCGCCGGTGGTGCCGAACCCGGACAAGATCATCTGCGTCGGCCTGAACTACCACGACCACGTGCAGGAGACCGGCAACACGGCCACGCCGAACCCGGCGCTGTTCGTGCGCTTCCCGTGCAGCCAGGTCGGGCACGGCCAAGCGATGATCCGCCCCAAGGTGTCGGAGAAGTACGACTACGAGGGCGAGCTGGCGGTGATCATCGGCAAGGGCGGCCGGCATATCTCGGCCGGCGACGCGCTCGCCCACATCGCCGGCTACGCCTGCTACAACGAGGGTTCGGTGCGCGACTGGCAGCGCCACACCGGCCAATACCTGGCAGGCAAGAGCTTCGACCGCAGCGGCGCCTTCGGCCCCTGGATAGTGACGGCGGACGAAATCCCCAACCCGGCGACGCTGACCCTGGAGACGCGGCTGAACGGCCAGGTCGTTCAGCACACCTCGACCGGGCTGATGATCACGCCGATCCCGCAGCAGATCGCCTACATCTCCACCATCATGCCGCTGCTGCCGGGCGACGTCATCGTCTCCGGAACTCCGGGCGGCGTGGGCGCGCGGCGGGAGCCGCCGCTGTGGATGAAGCCGGGCGACGTGGCGGAGGTGGAAATCTCCGGCATCGGCATCCTGCGCAACCGCGTCGAACAGGAAGCCTGATGCGCCGGCGCGCCGTCCTCGCGGCCGGGCTGGCGGTCCCGGCCCTCGCGCAAGACGCCTGGCCGGCGCGCCCTGTCACGCTGATCAATCCCTTCGCCGCGGGCGGCCAAGGCGATCCGCTCGGGCGGCTGATCGCGGCCCATCTGCAACGCGTCTTCGGCCAGCCCTTCGTGCTGGACAACAGGGTGGGTGCCGGCAGCACCATCGGCGGCCAGTTCGTCGCCCGCGCGGCGCCGGACGGCCATACGCTGCTGCTCGGCACCACCAGCACCTACGTCATCGCGCCCTACGTCTATCGGCCGCAGCCGTACGATCCGCTCAGCGCCTTCGCGCCCGTAGCCATGCTGACGGAATCCGCCACCGCCCTGGTCACCCACCCGCGCAGCGGCCTGCGCAGCCTGGACGACCTGCTGCGCGTGGCGCGCGAGCGGCCGGGGCAGATGACCTACGCCTCCGCCGGGAATGGCAGCCTGCCCCACGTCTTCGGCGCGCTGTTCGCGGCGCTGGCCGGGGTACAGTTGACGCATATCCCGTATCGCGGCGGTGCGCCGGCGCTCACCGACGTCATCGCCGGCCAGGTCGATCTGATGTTCGAGGTGGTCTCGACAGTGGGCCCGCCCATCCAGGACGGCCGCATCATCCCGCTGCTGACCACCGGCGCCAGCCGGCCGGCGGCGATGGCCGAGGCGCCCACCGCCGCCGAGGCGGGGCTGCCGGACCTCAACCTCACCTCGTGGATCGGCCTGGCCGCGCCGGCCCGCACCCCGGCGTCGATCGTCGAAGCGCTGAACCGTGAAGTCAACGTGGCCCTGGCCTCAGAGGCCGTGGCGGCCTTCATCGCCCGGGTCGGCAGTTCGCTGCTGGGCGGCACGGCGCGGGCGATGGCCGAGCGCATCGCGCGGCAAGCACCGCTCTACCAGCGCATCATCGCCAGCAGCGAGATTTCCGCCCAATGACGCTGCGCATCCTCATCCAGGGCGCCGGGGCGGTCGGCTCCTATCTCGGCGCCGGCCTGGCCTTGCAGGGCGCGGAGGTCGCCTTTGTCGCCCGCGGCCGGCATCTTGAAGCCATGCAGGCGACCGGGCTGTTCCTGGCCGGGCCGCGGGGCGACGCGCATATCGAAAAGCCGCTGGCCCTGGCCGGCGCGCGGGAGCTTCCCTGGGTACCGGATGTCTGCTTCCTGGCGGTGAAGACCTACGACGTGGCTTCAGCGGCCGCCGAACTCGATCAGGCGGCGGCCGGCGGCACGGTGATCATCACGCTGCAGAACGGCGTCGCCGGCGCGGCGCCGGTGCTGGAGGTGCTGCCCGGCGCGCATGTCGTGCCGGGGCTGGCCGCCGTGTCCGCGGTGATCGAGGTGCCGGGCAGCATCCGCTACACCTCCGACATGTCCGCCATTACCGCCGGACCGCTGCCGGAGGCGCTGCAGGAGAGGTTGGTGACGGCGATGGCCGCGGCGGGCATGCCGCTGCGCATCGCGCCCGACATCCAGCACGCGCTGTGGCGCAAGTTCATCTCGCTGGCGACGAATGCGGCGCTGACCTGCCTGGCCCGCGCGCCGGCCGGCGCAATCTACCACGACCCCGACGGCATCGCCCTGACCCGACGCGCCATCGCCGAGGTGGCGGCGGTGGCGCTGGCCGAGGGGGTGACGATCACGGAGGAGGAGCAGGCCGCGGCGCTGACGCAACTGCGCTCCTTCCCCGCCGGCATGTACGCCTCGATGCATCACGACCTGGCCGGCGGCCGGCGAATGGAGGTGCCCTGGTTGTCCGGCACCGTGGCGCGGCTGGCGGCGAAGCATGGCCTGGACGTGCCGGTCCACGCGACCGCCTGGGCGATGCTGAAGCCGCACGCCGAGGGGCCGTGGCGGGCGCCGATCCCGGTCTGACACTCGATGCGGCAATAGCCTACACTGCACCGCAGCGAATCGCGCGGGAGACTGGACTGAATGAGCTTCGTCATCGCCATCGCCCAGCAAAAGGGGGGCGCCGGCAAATCCACCGTCGCTGCCAGCCTGGCCGTGGGCCTGGCGGCCGTGGGCCTGCGCGTGGCCTTGCTGGACACCGACCCGCAGGCCACGCTGAGCCGTTGGTGGACGCTGCGGCAGTCGCAGCCCCGCGCCCTGCCCGTGACCTTCGAGGCACCCTCCGGCTGGCGCGTCACCGGCGCCATCGACCGGCTGCGGCGCGATCACGACGCGCTGCTGATCGACACCGCGCCGCATGCCGAGACCGACAGCCGTGTCGCCATCCGGGTCGCCCAGCTGGTGGTCGTGCCGATGCAGCCCTCGGGCCCCGATCTTTGGGCCAGTGAGGCGACATTGAGGCTGGCGGTGGCGGAAAAGCGGCCGGCGCGCATCCTGCTCAACCGGGTGCCGGCCACCGGCCGGCTGAAGCAGCAGATCGCCGATGAGTTGGCCTCACGCGGCCTGGTGACGATCGGCCCGGGCCTGGGCAACCGCACCGCCTTCACCACCGCTTTCATGCAGGGGCTGACGGTGATCGAAAGCGCGCCCAAGGGCGCGGCGGCGCTGGAGGTACTGGCGACGCTGGACGTCCTGACGAGCCTGATGAAGGAGCTGCGCTGAGATGACCGGGCTGGTAATTTCGGAGGACGACTACCCTGAGATGACGGCGGTGGAGACCATCCAGCGCAGCTTGCACACCTTCAACCAGGACCTAGGTGGCCCCTATGACCGCGAGGCGGTGACGGTACTGGCGCGCGACGAGGCGCAGGCGGTGCAAGGCGGGCTACTGGGGCTGACCTACTGGAACTGGCTGTTCATCGACTGGCTATGGCTGCACCGCGACCAGCGCGGCAAAGGCACGGGCTCGGAATTGCTCGCCCGGGCCGAGGCGATCGCCCGCAAGCGCGGCTGCACGCATGCTTATACCGACACGTTCAGCTTCCACGGGCCGCAATTCTGGGTGCGGAATGGGTGGACCGAGGCTGGGCGGCTGGACGGGATGCCGCCGGGGCATTCGCGGATCTGGTTCCAGAAAACGCTTTAGTCGAGCAGGCCTTCGGCCTGAAGGGTGATGCCGGGCGGGTCCATGGTGATCGGGCCTTCGGTTATGAAGGCCGTGTGGACCTCGCCCGCCTCGTCCTTGCGGTGGTGCAGGATCATCGGTCGATCGTGCATCAGAATGAGGTAGTGGCGCACCGAGGGCAGCGAGAAGTAGTCGCGGAATTTGTTGGTCATCTCCCGCCGATCGTTGGAAGGTGAAGTCACCTCGACGACGATGACCGGCGAAGGGGCGACCATCGAATCCCCATCCAGGGGCGGGCCGCATTGCACCAGCACATCGGGTTCGTACACCGTGCGTGGCTTGATCGCGACGGAGATGCCATCGACGAAGGCTTCGCAGTCCGATCCGCCGGCACGAAGCGCGTCGGCCAGCGCACGGAACACGGCCCCCTTCGTCCTGGCGTGCCGCACCCGTTCGGCGGCCATGAACACAACTTGGCCTTCCCACAACTCCATTCGGCGATCCTGATCGATCGCCCAGGCCAGATAGGCCTCAGGCGTTTCGAAATAGGGCGGTCGTACCAACTGTTCCGACATGGCCGCAGGCTATCACAGGCGCGTTGCCGCCCGCCACCATCTTGCCCCCTCGCCCCCCACGGGTGAAAACCATGAGGACCAAAAGGGAAACGCGCCATGACCAATGCCTGGGACAAGTCCAAGATGCCGAGCCGGCACGTCTCCATTGGGCCGGAGCGCGCGCCGCATCGCAGCTATTACTACGCCATGGGCATGACGGCGGAGGAGATCGCCGCCCCGCTGGTCGGAGTCGCCACCTGCTGGAACGAGGCGGCGCCGTGCAACATCGCGCTCTCCCGCCAGGCGCAGAGCGCCAAGCGGGGCGTGCGCGAGGCCGGCGCCTCCCCTCGCGAATTCACCACCATCACGGTGACCGACGGCATTGCCATGGGCCATCAGGGCATGAAGTCGTCCCTGGTCAGCCGCGACGTGATCGCGGATTCCATCGAGCTGACGATGCGCGGCCATTGCTACGACGCGATGGTCGGCCTGGCCGGCTGCGACAAGTCGCTGCCCGGCGTGATGATGGCCATGGTGCGGCTCAACGTGCCGGCGGTGTTCATGTATGGCGGCTCGATCATGCCGGGGCATCACCACGGCCGCGACGTGACCGTGGTGGATGTGTTCGAGGCGGTGGGCAAGCACGCCGCGGGCACCATGAGCGATGAGGAGCTGTTCGAGCTG
>CAXTJY010000260.1:0-6144 GCA_964244395.1 uncultured Rhodovarius sp. | reverse complement strand
GCGCGGCACGGAGCCGTCCGGCCGCATCAGCCCGGCGCGGTGGGTGGTGGCGATGAGGGTGCCGGCATTGTCGAGCAGATCGACGATGAAGAAGGTGAAGACGATGCCCAGCAGGCCGAGCTGCAAGGCGCCGGCGATGTCCATCTCCATGAAGGTGGGCGCCAGTGAGGGCGGCATGGCGACGATGCCCTGGAAGGTGGTGAGGCCGAAGGGAATGCCAGCCACCGCAGTCGCCAGGATGCCGATGATAACGGCGCCGGGGATGCGCCGCGCCGCCAGCGCCGCCATCAGCACGAAGCCGCCGGCGCCCAGCAGCACCGGCGTGGTGATCGGCCCCATGCCCACCAGCGTGGCCGGGTTGGCGGTGACCAGGCCGAGGTTCTTCAGGCCGATCAGCCCCAGGAACAGCCCGATGCCGGCGGCGATGCCGAGCTTGAGGGACAGCGGAATGCCGCCGATGAGCCATTCCCGCAACCGCACGGCGGAGATGGCGAAGAAGATGAGGCCGGAGATGAAGACGGCGCCGAGCGCCACATGCCAGGGAATGCCCATGGCGCCGACGACCACGAAGCTGAAATAGGCGTTCAGCCCCATGCCGGGGGCGAGAGCAATGGGGTAGTTGGCCAGAAGGCCCATCAGCGCGGAGCCGATGGCGGCGGCCAGGCAGGTGGCGACGAAGGCTGCCCCGGGGTCGATGCCGGCGGCGGCCATGATGCCGGGGTTGACGATGACGATGTAGGCCATGGTCAGGAAGGTGGCGAAGCCGGCTGCGATCTCGGTGCGGATGGTGGTGTTGTGGGCGGTGAGGGCGAAGAGGCGTTCCATGAGAGGCAGGCTATGGGGTGGCGGGGCGACTTGTCAGCCGGCCTTCGCGTGTCTCCCCTCCAAGGCTCCATCGGAATTGACGGATTTAGCGCCTATAACGGCCTTTCTCGCACCAAAAACGGGCCAGTACCCCGGGCTGATCTTTGAACAGTTCCGCAGCAAGAGCGCAGTTCATGCGGTTGTAGGCCTCACTCTCGGCAGCATCGAATGTCGCGACATGCACACGCTGAGACAGGTCTCGAAGTCTGGAGT
The DNA here is from genome assembly GCA_964244395.1 of uncultured Rhodovarius sp. Lineage (GTDB taxonomy): Bacteria > Pseudomonadota > Alphaproteobacteria > Acetobacterales > Acetobacteraceae > Rhodovarius. The sequence goes on along the minus strand of CAXTJY010000260.1, from coordinate 5,067 downwards.
CGCGATAGAGGGTGTAGGTTCCATCGGCCTCAAACCCACAAACCGCAAGAACGAAGCAGACTGCTTTAATGGGTGACGGCGCTTCACGTCAGGACCTCATCGCTATGCGGGAGAAATCTGCCCTACTCCGGCGTGAACCCCGAATTCCGCACCACCGGCCCCCACATCTCCCGCTCGGCCCGGATCTGCGCCGCGAAGGCCGCCGGGCTGGCCGAGGTGGTGTTGGCGAATTCCAGCCGCCCCAGCGCCTCGATCATATCCGGCCGCACCGACGCCGCCTTGATGGCGTCGAACAGCGCCTGGACCACCGGGGCCGGCGTGCCGGCGGGAAGCGCCGCGCCGAACCATTCCTCCTGGTTCATCTCCGGGTAGCCCAGCTCGGCGAAGGTCGGCACGTCGGGGTAGCGCGGCACCCGCGCGGTGGAGCTGATCGCCAGCATGCGCGCGCCGGTGCCGTGGTGCGGCGATACGTCGCCCAGCACGCCGATGAACATCTGCAGCCGGTTGCCAATGACGTCCTGGATCGCCGGCACGGCGCCGCGATACGGCACATGGGTGAAGCGCACGCCGATCTTCTGGCCCAGGATCAGGCCCAGGAAATGCGGCGCCGCGCCGGCGGCCGGCGAGGCGAAGGGCACCTCGCCCTGTTGCGCCTTCGCCCAGGCCACGAAGCCAGCCAGGTCGCGCGCCGGATGCGCCATCGGCACGATCAGGCCGAAGGGGAAGGAGCAGACGGCGGAGACCGGTAACAGGTCGGTCAGCGCGTCGTAGCGCACCTGGCCGGGGTAGATGTGCGGCTGCAAGGTCAGCATCGAGGCTGGGGTCTGCAGATAAACGGTACCGTCCTTTTCCGCGTCACGGACATACTCCACCGCGATCCGCCCCGCCGCGCCGACGCGGCCATCGACGAGCACATTCGGGGCGTAGGTGCCGCTCAGCCGCTGGGCGTAGAGCCGCGCCACGATGTCGGAGCTGCCGCCGGGCGGGAAGCCGATGACGACACGGCCGGGCCGCCCCGCGGGTTGCGCCAGGGCAGGCAGTGTCAGGGGCGTGGCCAGCAAGGCGCGACGGCTGATCTCGGTCATGGTGTGTCTCCTCTGGCCTTGATTCCGGCCGGCTTGGGCGTAGCCTGCCCGGAAACGCAGGAGGAAACCAGCCATGGCCCGCACAGGAATCATCGTAGAATTTCAGATGGACCCGGCCAACCACGCCGCCTTCACCGCCATCATTTCCGAACATGCCCGGATGACCAAGCAAGAGGAGCCCGGCTGCCAGCAATTCGACGTGCTGCAGCCGATGAAGAAGGGTGCGCCGGACACCACGCGGGTGATGCTGGTGGAGGTCTATGCCGATGACGCCGCCTTCAAGGCGCATGGCGAGAATCCGCGGCTGGCCAAGGTGCGCGATGCCTATGCCAGCCTGATCACCGGGCGGACGCTGAGCCTGTGCAGCATGTGAACAGCGCATCCGCGCAGCGGATGTCGAGCCCGCGCCGCTTCGAGGGGGCCATCGACGCGGACCTGCACCCGCGCGTGCCGGGGCTGGATGCGCTGCGGCCTTACCTCGAACCCTTCTGGGCCGACAGCATCGCACAGCGCGGGCTGGAGGGGTTCGAGACTCAGTCCTACCCGCCCGACGCGCCGCGCAGCTGCCGCGCTGACTGGCGACCGGCCGACTTCACCGCAATGCAGCGCTGGCTGGACGAGACCGGCGCCGCCATTGGCGTCCTCAACCCGCTCTACGGCGTGCAACTCATCTTCAACGCCGACATGAACCGCGCCTTCACCGCGGCGCTGAACGACTGGGTCGCCGCCGAATACCTCGCCCGCGACCCGCGCCTGCGCGCCTCCATCTTGCTGCCGAACGAGGCGGACCACGCCGTCGCCGAGATCGAGCGTCTGGCGCCGGACCCACGCTTCGTCCAGGCCATGCGCCTGGTGATGGGCGAAATCCCGCACGGCCGCCGCGCCCACTGGCCGATCTATGCCGCGCTGGAAAAGCACGGCCTGCCGCTGTGTCTGCACGCCGGCAGCATGCACCGCCATCCGCCCACCTCGCTCGGCTGGGTGTCCTGGTACATGGAGGACGTCGCCGCCCAGCAGCAGGCGTTCCAGAGCGCCCTGGCCTCGCTGATCACCGAGGGCGTGTTCGTGCAATTCCCGGGGCTGCGGGTGGTGCTGGCGGAAAGCGGCGTGTCCTGGCTGCCGGCCTTCTTGTGGCGGCTGACCAAGACCTGGAAGGGCGTGCGCTTCGAAATTCCCTGGCAGGCGGAAAGCCCGGCCGAGACGGTGCGGCGCCATGTCCGGCTGACCGCTCAGCCCTTCGACGTGCCGGAGGCGGAAGCGGCCCGCTGGCTCAAGCACCTGGGCAGCGACGACATGCTGCTGTGGGCCAGCGACTGGCCGCATTGGAATTATGAGGGGATGCCCAGCCTGCCGGCCGGCATCGACACCGAAAAGTTCCTGCGCGGCAACGCCGCCGCGTTGTATCGTCTGGGCGAGAGGATCCCCGCATGAACATGATGTCGCCCAACAGCAAGCCGCCCGCCGCCACACTGGGACTGTGCGATGTGGACATCCACCCCCGCGCCACTTCGCGCCACGCCTTCGACCCGTGGCTGTCCGAAGCGGACCGTCATCGCCTGCACACCTACGGCCTGCGCCCCCGCCACGGCTACGTCCGCGGCACGCCGTACCCGAAGTCGCAGCCCCTGGCCTCGCGCCGCGACGCCTGGCCCGAGCACGGCACCCCCGCCAGCGACCTCGGCTTCTTCCGCGCGCAGCACCTCGACCATTACGGCATCGATGTCGGGCTGCTGAACCCGCTGGCGCCCTCCGGCCAGGGCGATACCAACAACCCCTTCTCCGTCGCCATGGCGCATGCGGTGAATGAGTGGCAGATCGCCGAATGGGTCGATCCGGAACCGCGCCTGCGCGCCTCCATCGTGGTGCCGTATGAGGACCCCATCGCCAGCGCCGCTGAAATCCGCAAGCGCGCCGGCGACCCGCGCTTCGCCCAGGTGCTGCTGATGAGCCGGACGTCGCACCCGCTCGGCAACCCGCTCTACTGGCCGATCTTCGAGGCGGCGCAGGAGGCCGGGCTGCCTATCGGCATCCACGCCTTCGGCTATTCCGGCTGGGCGATGACCAATGGCGGCTGGCCCAGCTTCTATATCGAAGAGGTGAGCGAGCACGCCACCTCCTGCCAGTCGCTCGTCATTTCCATGGTGGTGGAGGGCGTGTTCGAGCGCTTCCCGCGCCTCAAAATCGTCCTCATCGAATGCGGCTTCGCCTGGCTGCCCTCGGTGGCGTGGCGGCTGGACAAGCTGTGGCCTTCCCTGCGCTGCGAGGTGCCGCACCTCAAGCGCCTGCCCAGCGAATACATCCGCGACCACATCTGGGTCAGCACCCAGCCGATCGAGGAGCCGGAGCGACCGGAACACCTGGCAGACACCATGGATTGGATCGGCTGGGACCGCATCCTCTACGCGTCGGACTATCCGCACTGGGATTTCGACGACCCACGGCTGGCCATCCCGTCCTGGATTCCGGCCGAACGCCGCGCCGCCATCTACGGCGGCAATGCCCGCGGGGTGTACGGCTGGTGAAGCACGTCGTGGCGGCGGTGGAGGCGATCCCGCCCGGCGGCAAGCACGTCACCGAGGCGCGCGGGCGGCGCATCGCGGTGTGGAACCTGGCGGGCGAGTTCTTCGCCCTGGCTGACCGCTGCCCGCACCAGGGCGGGCCGCTGAGCCAGGGCCCGGTGATGGGCCATGTGTGCAGCGCGCGCCCCGGCGAATACACCTATGACCGTCGCGGCGAGGTCGTCCGCTGCCCCTGGCACGCCTGGGAGTTCGACATCCGCACGGGGCGAAGCGTCTTCGACCCGCGGCGGGTGAAGACGCGGGCCTACCCGGCGGCGGTGGAATGCGGCGAGCTGCTGGCGGCAGAGAGTTTTGCCGTCTCCGTCGAAGGGCGTTACGTGGTGGTGGACGTCTGAGCAGGACGACGAGGATCGGCCGGTCACGTCCATCACCCGCCGCCAAAGCCTGAACTGGGGGCTGCATGCGTCGACATTTCGGTGCAGTCTGACTGCCATGCGATACGATCTAATTCTCAGCAACGGCCAATGCGTGCTGCCATGGGGGGTGGAACGACTCGACATCGGCGTCACCGCGGGGCGGATCGCCGCCATGGGCGACCTGCGGCAGGCCGAAGGCGAGGCGATCGACTGCACCCATTTGCACGTCCTGCCCGGCATCATCGACGCCCACGTCCACCTGCGCGACCCCGGCGACCCCGCGGTCGAGACCCTGGAATCCGGCACCCGCGCGGCCGTCCTCGGCGGCATCGCCACCGTCTTCGACATGCCCAACACCACCCCGTCGATCACCAGCTCCGAGCAACTGGAATGGAAACGCGGCTACGCCCAGGGTCGGGCCTGGTGCGACATCGGCTTCTATGTCGGCGGTGCGAAGTCGAACCTGGACAAGCTGGCCCGGCTGGAAATCGAACCCAACGTCTGCGCCGTAAAAATCTTCGCCGGTTCCTCCACCGGCGACCTGCTGGTCGAGGACGACGTGTCGCTGGAGCGCGCGATGCGCAGCGGCCGGCGCACCATCTGCTACCATTCCGAGGACGAATATCGGCTGCAAGCCCGCAAGCCGGCCTATGAGGGCGGCGGCCCGCACCGGCTGCACGCGGAATGGCGCGACGTGGAATGCGCCCTGCTGGGCACCAAGCGGCTGATCGGCTTGGCCCGGAAGACGGGGCGCCCCGCTCACATCCTGCACGTCTCCACCGCCGAGGAGCTGGAGTTCCTGGCCGAGAACCGGGACATCGCCAGCGTCGAGGTGTTGCTGAACCACCTCACCCAGACCGACGAGGCCTATGACCGGCTGGGCGGCTATGCGGTGATGAACCCGCCGATCCGCGATCGCCGGCACCTCGAAGCCGCCTGGGCGGCGATGGCATCCGGCCTGATCGACGTCGTGGGCAGCGACCACGCGCCGCACGCCCGGGCCGCCAAGGAACGCCCCTGGCCCGCCACCGCCGCCGGGCTGACCGG